>CAZGDR010000010.1:21795-43380 GCA_964524755.1 uncultured Spirochaetaceae bacterium | reverse complement strand
CCCTCTCAAGGTTCAAAGGACTCTATTAGGTGGTAAAGAACTGTTTCGTGAGTGAGAAGAAATCACCAGTATAGAAAGTGCAAATAAGGCGTTATCTTTCGATACATACCTTTTTGAAATGTTAGTTTTCTCGTAGTAGCTTCTGAGTACTAGTTTTAGCGATGGGTTTATATATTCAGTTCATGGGATTTTGGCTTATGGGAGGTCATTATTTCAAAAATAGAGTGAATACATCGGTTAGTGCTCGTACGAGAATAAGAATCGTGAATATGTATGAAGCCAATTCTTACCCCAGTCATACCGTACAGTAAAAATATTTTAATAAGTTTTGAAAACATTTTCTTGACAACTGGGATATGCTGTGAGATAGTTACATTAACGATAATGTAAGAGCCTCTGTATAATATACAGATTGATACAATTCATGATATTTCAAAAGGAGTAGGGTTTATGCATAGAAAATTACGATTTGCTGTGTTCTTTGGAAACAGGGGTTTTTTCCCCGGTGAGGTAGTAGCCGAAGCAAGAAAAGAGATGAGTGAAGCTATTAAGAAAGCTGGTTTTGAACCTCTTTTGATGGATGAATCTCTGACACGGTTTGGCGCAGTAGAGAGTATAGCAGAGGGTAAGTTGTTTGCTGCATTCTTGGCTGAACAAAAGCCCGATGGTGTTGTAATTTGTTTACCTAACTTTGGAGATGAGACCTCTGCAGCTATCGCTTGTCGAGATGCTGGAGTTCCTATTCTCATTCAAGCATACCCTGATGTAATAGGGGACATGGACTTTTCCCAACGACGAGATGCCTTCTGTGGAAAGCTCTCTATCATGGATGTCTTCTTGCAGTATAACATCCCCTTTACAATTGACACTCCACATGTTGTTCATCCTTCAAGTGCACGCTTTCAAGAACAATTAAAGGACTTTGGTGGAGTTTGCCGGGTTGTCAATGGCCTGCGTCGCTCTACAGTTGGTGCTTTAGGTGCACGAACAACACCCTTTAAAACAATACGGTACGATGAAATGGCGTTGCAAAAGGTTGGTATCACCGTTGAAACCTTTGATATGAGTGAAGTACTCGATAAAGTCAAAAATGTTACACTTGATTCTCCTGAAGCTCAAGACCAACTAAAAGCTATTAAGCAATTCACCGATTGTTCTGATGTGCCTGAGGAATCTTTAGGGAAGATGGCTCGACTGCGCGTTGTCTTAGACCAGTACATTAAAGAGTTCGATTTAGATATGGTTGCAATTCGATGCTGGAATGAACTTGAGGTTTTATATGGATGTGCTCCTTGCGCATTGGCTGGAATGCTAGGTGATTTAGGAGTCCCTGTTGCCTGTGAAGTTGATGTCTGTAATGCGATCATGATGTACGCTCTCAGATTAGCCTCTGATACACCGTCGACATTACTGGACTGGAATAACAATGCTGGTGATGATCCAGATTCTTGTATTCTTTTCCATTGTGGACCTGTTCCCAGCAAGATGCTGACCGATAAAGGGAAGATGGTGGAACATCCTATGTTTGCCAAGAGTTATGGTCCTGGTTGTGGTTGGGGTCCTGTAGAGAGTCGGCTCAAGCCCGGTGCATTCACATTTGCCAGTAGTAAGACTGAAAATGGTAAACTATCTACCTATGTAGGGGATGGTGTAATAACAGCTGATGAAATAGAAGCTGCGTTTTTTGGAACCGCTGGTATCGCAAAAATTGACAAATTGCAGGAGAAATTAGTAGCGATTGGACGTAACGGATTTCGACATCACGTTGCAATCTCTTATGGTTCAGTAGCTCATGTGCTGAAAGAAGCTTTTACGACCTACTTAGGGTATGACGTCGTTGACTTGCCCTAAGTAAGATAAAAGCTGGTTTTGTTAATGGAGGGGTGTTGGCCGTAAAACATTAACGATAATGTTGGCAAACATTTCTCGATTATAAAAGTTGAAGTCACCACGTAGGTTGGTGAAGATAGATGTCGATGATGGAAGTCATGGACAGGAGGGAGGAGAAAAGATGAAGAAAAAACTCATCGTACTAACAATGGTTCTGGTATTTGGGTTCTGCTTGTTTGCACAGGGAGCAAGTGAGAAACAAGATCTACCAGAAATTGCTTTTAGCTTAAAGACAATCACCAATGACGCTTTCCAGAAAGCTATTGCTGATTCAGTTGAAGCTGCTGCCAAAGCAGCTGGAGCAAAGTTTACCTTGGTGACAGCCGGTCAACAGACTGCAGTATCAACACAGGTAAGTCAGGTAGAAGATTTGATTGCCAAGGGTGTCGCTGGTATAGTGTTATCCCCAATGGACTCAAAAGCTGTTATTCCAGTTCTTAAAAAAGCTAAGGAAGCTGGTATTCCTGTAGTGTTGGTTGACCAAACAATTGAACCAGGTAATGAAGACCTCTACATTAGCTACATTGGTACCGATAACTTTAATGCGGGGAGAGTAGCAGGAGAGACTTTGGCCAAACTTCTTAATAACAAAGGAAACGTCCTTATTGTCCGTGGGGCAAATGGAAGTTCAGCTGGAGATCAGCGTGTAGATGGTTTTAAAGCAGGTATTGCAGGAACTAGCATTAAAGTAGTAGGTGAACAGCCAGGAAACTGGGCCAATGATAAAGCTATGCAGGTGACAGAGAATATGTTACAGGCTAATAGTGATATTCAAGGATTGTTCACAGCTAGTGATGTTATGTTGAATGGTATCCTCACAGCTCTTGATAACGCAGGAAAGACCTCTGTGAAAATTCTTTCAGTAGATGGTTCTGACGACGTTAAAGAGATGATCAAGGATGGTGAAGTGTACGGTTCAATGGCTCAATTCCCAGACGTTATGGGATCGAAGTCAATTGAATTACTCATGGGTGCGATCAATGGGGATTTGGATATGAATTCAGTTCCTAAATACATCGACAGTGGTACAACCGTTATTACAGCTTCTTCTTTATAAGAAATTCGTGTAAGTAAAACTTTAGTGATAAGGATCTGGTAATCCTACTACCAATGTAATCGGTTTTAAAGCCAGATCCTTGTCTAAATTTAGGTAAATTATGTGGAGAGATATTGTATGAAACCCATAACTGTTTCAAAGAAAAGCTTGCTCTATGTACTCCTTGTTGTAATATTTTTTGTAGCCGGATCTTTCGTTCCTGGGTTTCTATCGATTAGGAATCTGATGAACATTATTCGCCAGAGTTCTATTATTGCAATATGTGCCTGCGGTATGACTATGGTCATCATCATTAAAGGTATCGACTTATCAGTGACCGGAGTCTTGAGTTTCAGTGCTATGGTGAACGGATTATTGCTTCTGCAAGGATGGCCTATCCTTTTTGCAATGTTGGGTGGTTTATTGGTTGGAACAACCATGGGTGTGTTTAATGGATTCATGGTAGAAAAACTCGGTATTCCAGCTTTTATCACGACCCTCGTTGTTGGTAATGTAGGTGGAGGGCTAGCCCTGTTATTGAATGCAGGTAAATCAATCGGTGGATTCCATCCGACTTATGTATTTATGGGTAATGGAACCATTCTCGGGATGCCAGTCTCTAACTACATTATGTTTATATTTGTTATTGCCACTACCATTCTCATGTCGAGAACACGCTTAGGAGTCTACATTTACGCTATGGGCGGAAATGAAACGGTCGTGAAACAACAGGGAATAAGCACAGCTGCCATAAACTATTTCGTCTATGGTTTTTCAGGATTCTGTATAGCAATGGCTGGAATTCTGTTGTCGGCACAACTTGATACTGTTCACCCAACACAAGGCGAACCCTACCAACTCGATGCTATTGCAGCATGCGTAATTGGTGGAGTCAGTATGTTGGGGGGAGAAGGTAAGGTTTATTTCGCACTAGTTGGCGCTTTAATCATAGGAGTTCAACGGAATGTTCTGAATCTACTGGGAATTCACCCATTTTATCAGAATATTTTTGTAGGAATCATCATTATTGTAATCGTAGCTGTAAATATCCATCAAAAACGACGCACGATAGAACAAAGCAAAGTCTTTTAAGACTTGCTGTAAAAGGATTAAAACGACATGAGCAATACTGAATACGCACAAAAAACTAAAAGTCCTCTGCTACTATCGGATAGAGTAAGAAAGTTTGTTAAACTAAATGGAAGTGTAGTAATTTTCCTTATTCTTGCGATTTTGGCTTCACTATTTGTGCAAAACTTTTTTTCACTAAGTAATTTTTTATTAATTATCAAACAAGCTGCGATCCCAACGATCGCTTGTCTCGGTATCACGCTGGTCCTTATGACCGGTGGAATCGACCTTTCGCTGGGGTATACGTTGGGCTTATGTTCCATTGTAGTCGGTTTATTGGTCAAGACGGTTGGTTTGCCAATTTGGTTAGCAATTGTGATAACGTTAGGTGTTGGATTATTGGTTGGACTCGTCAATGGTGTGTTGGTGCAAGTCATCAAGGTTCCAGCTTTTATCACCACCTTAGGAACTGGATATATTATTTTTGGTATTGCCCAGATTGTAAGTAGCGGTTCCAATGTCAATAGATTACCCAGTGCATTCAGAGCAATTGGTGTTACCGATTTTTTCGGTTTAAATACAACTGTATTAATTACGGTGATTATCTGTCTCATTATGTATTATGTCTTACACCTTTCCACTTTTGGACGTTCGCTCTCAGCTTTTGGCTTCAATGCCAAAGCAGCTCGCATGAGTGGAATTAAAACTGAAAGACTCAACGTGATGGTGTACATGATCTGTTCCTTCCTTGTTGCGGTAGTCGCGATATTACTGACAATTCGAGTTAATAGCGCTCAACCGACCCTCGGTGGCGGTGTATACACTTTTGAGATCATCACAGGGGCTATTATTGGTGGAGCAAGCTTGTTCGGTGGCGTGGGGACCGTAATAGGTAGTGTTTTTGGAATATTAATTGTTAAGGTGTTAGAAAACTGCATTAACTTATTAAATGTCTCCTATTATACCTACCAAGCGTTCCAAGGAATCGTGATTTTGTTAGCCATTATATTTGAAAATGTAAAGAATAGAAGGCTGTAGTGGAGGAATTATGAAAAAGACTATTCTTGAAATGCATGACATAACAAAATTAATTTTTGATTCTTATGGTCAAGCACTCCGAGGCACTACGGTGCGAATTCTAGATGAAGTACAATTTGATGTACGAGAAGCTGAAGTCCATGTCTTGATTGGCGAAAATGGGGCAGGAAAATCTACGTTAATGAAAATTATTGGTGGGATTATCCCCTCTGATGGTGGAGTGATGAAGCTTGATGGTAAAGAAATTACATTTTCTGGACCACGAGAATCTTTACGGCATGGGATTGGTTTTATTCACCAAGAATTAAACCTCTGTATGAACCTCGATGTAGCTGAAAATATCTATTTAGGGCGTGAGACAGGAAGCCGATTATTCATTGATAAAGCCGAGATGTACACTCGCAGTCGGGAAATGTTATTAAAACTAGGGTTTGATATCGATCCCAAAACTCTCGTGCGGGATCTCTCTACAGCACAACAGCAGATAGTTGAAATCGTAAAAGTTCTTTCCTACGATTGTCGTATTATCATCATGGATGAACCTACGGCCAGCCTCACCAAAAGTGAAATAGATAAACTCTTTGCTATAATCCACGAGTTGCGTAAAAATGGGATAAGTATAATCTACATATCACACCGCTTCGATGAACTGAAAGAGATTGGTGATCGTATCACAGTCTTACGTGATGGACGCTATATTGGGACCGTCGATATTGAAGATTTTGATTATGACAATATCATAAATATGATGGTAGGAAGGAAATTGGGAGCTATGTTCCAAACCTCTCATACGCCAACTGACGACGTAGTACTCGAAGTAAAAGGGGTGCGTATTTCCAGTCATACCAAACCAATTGACCTACATGTAAAAAGAGGGGAAATAGTTGGAATGAGTGGGCTCGTTGGTGCAGGAAGGACAGAACTCGCCAAATCTATTTTTGGTAGCCGCCATTATTATGGGGGGAAGATCACATATAATGATGAGATCATAGGACATACCCATCCCGCCGAACTGATCTCTAAGGGTCTTGTCTATCTTTCGGAAGACCGCAAACTAGAAGGTCTCGTACTCGATATGTCTATTACCAGCAATATTACGCTGGCCTCACTTAACCACATGTTCCCTTCGACTAAGATTAATCGAAAAGAGGAGTATAAGGTTGCTCGTGAAAGTGTTGAAGAATTAAATATTATATCTAACTCTCTCGATCAACTCTGTAATACCTTAAGTGGTGGTAACCAACAGAAGGTGGTACTTGCCAAGTGGCTGCTAACCTCTCCTAAATTGTTAATTCTGGATGAACCAACCCGTGGTATTGATGTTAATGCAAAAAGTGAAATTTATCGTATTATGGATCGCCTAGCTTCTGAAGGGGTAGGAATACTCATGATTAGTTCAGAATTGCCTGAGATTATTGGGATGAGTGATCGTATTTATGTGATGCGCAATGGTTCAATTTCTGCCGAGTTAACCGACAAAAAAGATTTTGTGCAGGAGAAGATACTCTCGTACACGCTAGGATGATGGCGGTCAAGCAATGCGAGGGCTAATATTTGACATCAAAGAGATGGCTGTTTTTGACGGACCTGGAATTAGAACTACGGTTTTTTTAAAAGGATGCCCGCTAAGATGTTCTTGGTGTCATAATCCGGAAGGAATATCGCCAAAAAAGCAACTGATGGTAAGTAAGGCTTCATGTATTGGATGTGGAGCCTGTGTCAGAGTGTGTCCAACAGGAGCCGATCCAGCTCTTTGCACGACATGTGGCAACTGCATTCCAGTGTGCCCGTTACATTTACGTAAAATCGTAGGAGAGCAATATAGTGCAGAACAATTAGCTACGATGCTGTTGAAAGATAGAGCTATTCTTGAAGCCAATGGAGGAGGGGTGACCTTCTCTGGAGGGGAGCCCTTGATGCAAGGGGCACTTGTGTTGGAGACCATAGGGAAATTAGAGGGGCTGCATTGTGCCATAGAAACTAGTGGCTATGCTTCTGAAAAAGTCTTTGCATCGGTAGTGAATGCTGTAGATTACGTCATCATGGATGTAAAGATGATTGATGCAACCTTACATAAACGGTTCTGTGGACAGGATAATAGATTGATCTTGAAGAACTTAGAGTACCTGAAAAGTTGTGGTAAGCCTTTTATAATTCGGGTTCCTGTTATCCCTGGGGTAAATGACACACAAGATAATTTTGAGGCAACAGCAGCACTATTAGAGGATGCTATAGAGCTGGAGAAGGTAGAACTGTTGCCGTATCAAAAGACTGCTGGAGCAAAGTATACTATGCTCTCGCAACTATATAAGCCGAACTTTGATGAATCAGTTGACCCGTATATGAACGTAGAAGCATTTACTAAGCGTGGGATATCTTGTTCTGTTTTGTGATGAAAAAGAGAATTTATGTTATATATGATGAATTAAAGAGGGGAGTATGGATCAACACATAGCTAAGATGAGAAAATATTATGTTGAAGATAAGGCGCATCACCAATATCGTCAGGCACCTATTGAGCAATATACTTTAGCCAAAGAGTTTGAAACTGAAGGACTCTCTGACATTGAGCGTGCCTTACGTAGACTGCAATGGATGCTTGAACAAGAGAAGCCGGTTGTCTTTCCCGAAGAAAAGATTAGCATCCTTCGTACAGTACCGGTCATCCCTGAGATTTTTGGTGAACATGAGTGGGAGAACCTTAGAAAATCTTATCGAATCCATGAAATGGGGAAAGTCTGTAATATTAGCCCTGGATATTCTTCGTTAATCGATATCGGTTTTCAGGCTAAGAGGAATGAAATCACTGCGTCAATGGCACAGCATCAAGCTCAAGGTAACAGTGAGGGAGTTGCCTATCTAACTACCTTGGTGAAGGTGCTGGATGCGATGGAAGAGTTTGCTGAACGGTATCGAAAAGCAGCTGAGGCGGTAGGAAATACGGTTGTGGCTGAGACCTTCGCTAAGATACCTCAGCAGCCTCCTCAAACATTCTTACAGGCGTTGCAGTTTTTCCGATTACTCCATTTTTGTTTATGGGAAAGTTATAGTTACCACAATACGATTGGGCGTTTTGACCAATATATGTTTCCCTATTACCAAGCAGATATTACCTCTGGACGCTTAGATGAAGAATCGGCCTTATCCCTTCTACAAGAGTTCTTTATTTCCTTCAATAAAGATAGTGATCTTTATCCTGGTATGCAACAGGGCGATAATGGTCAAAGTCTCATGTTAGGTGGTATCGATAGGGTTGGAAACGATGTTTTTAATGAACTGTCGACTCTATGTATGCAAGCTAGTTTAGAATTAAAGTTGATTGACCCAAAAATTAATTTACGCGTGCATAAAAATACCCCAGTAGAATTATTTGAATTGGGTACACAGATGACGAAACAAGGGTTAGGGTTTCCTCAATATTCCAATGACGAGATCGTTATACCAGCCTTAGAAAAGTGGGGATATGCCCATGAAGATGCCGTGAACTATGTCGTGGCTGCGTGTTGGGAATTTATTATTCCTGAAGTTGCGATGGATATTGTCAATATTGATGCCCTCTCATTTTTACATTGTGTGCTAGAGGCCCTTCCTGAAATAGAGGCGTGTGAGACCTATGCAGACTTTGGAGAAGCAGTGAAGAGAAAAATTTTCACCCAAGCTTCACAGATTTGTGCCAATACCAATGGCGTGTATATGGAACCGGCTCCCGTCATGTCTCTCATGATGGCAGACTGCATAGAGAAGGCCAGTGATATTCGTAATGGATCCCGCTATAACAACTATGGTGTGCACGGCACAGGTTTATCTTCTGCCGTTGATTCGCTAGCAGCTATCAAGAAGTATGTCTACGAAGAGAAAATACTTACTAAAAAGAAATTACTACAAGCTTTAGAGGCTGATTTCAAAGGGTATGATGAGGTATTTACCTTACTGCGCTATGAAGCGCCTAAGATGGGCAATGACGATGATTTCGTAGACTCTATAGCCACAGAGTTACTCGATTGGTTTGCTGATGCTCTAGAGGGGCATAAAAATGATCGAGGGGGTATTTTTAGAGCTGGGACAGGTTCAGCGATGTACTACCTTTGGCATGGTAATGAGCTAGGAGCATCTCCGGACGGTCGGCAAAAAGGAGAGGAGTTTGCTTGTAACTTCTCCCCCTCACTGCATAGTCGTAGCAAAGGTCCTATTTCATTAATAAAATCTTTTTCAAAAGCAAATCTTATGCGCGTAGCCAATGGTGGACCACTGACTGTAGAGTTGCACGATACGATGTTCAGAAATGATGATAGTATTGGGAAAGTTGCTAAGTTTGTAAAAACGTATATGGATATTGGGGGGATGCAGATGCAGTTGAACGGTGTAAACCGAGAGACTATGCTCGATGCCCAAAAACATCCAGAGAAACACCGTAATCTTATTGTCCGTGTGTGGGGTTGGAGTGGGTATTTCGTAGAGCTAGATAAAGCCTACCAGGATCATATTATTAAACGAGTGGAATTGGAAATGTAAGCGCTCAGAGAGTATGTCTAGAGATTGTTACAACAGTGTGTAGTAAGGAGATGTGAGTGTCAGTTACTAAGAAATCTAAACGGGTCACGATGAGAGATATTGCCAAGGCTACTGGGTTTACTGTAAATACAGTCAGTCATGCATTAAAAGACCTTAAAGATATTTCTGAAGAGACTAAGACGATTATCAGAAAAAAAGCCCATGAGATGGGATATCTTACCGATATGTTAGCAGTATCGATGCGCTCAGGGGTGACACACACGCTGGCAATTATTATTCCAGATATCGCCAACCCCTTCTTCTCTACAAAAGTGAAGGAGATGGATAAGGTTCTTCGTAAGAACGGTTATAACTCTTTTATTATAAATACTGATGAAAATAGTGATATTGAATATGAAGCTGTTCGCACTGCTATCAGCCGTAAAGTTGATGGGATAATTATTTGTCCTACGCAAAAGCGAGATGATATTTTTGATCTCATGATTGCCAATTCTATCCCCTACGTTATCGTGGGGAGAAAGTTCTCAGGTAGATTGTTCTATTCAGTGGTATGGGATGATGTGCGTGCGGGGTACTTAGCGACTGAACATCTGCTTAGCTTAGGGAAAAAGCGGATTTTATATCTCAATGGTCCTCCTCATATCTCTTCTTCTAATGATAGACTAGCTGGATATCAATCCTGTTTGCGCAAACATGCTATTCCATTCGACGAGAGCCTCGTGGTTGAAGCCGATATTGTTGCTACAGCGGGATGTAATTGTATAGAGGCAATTTTAGAGCGGCACGTAGATTTTGATGCTATTTTTGCTTTTTCAGATTTTATAGCATTTGCGGCCATCGATACCTTAGCTGAAGCTGGTTATGATGTCCCGGTCGTGGGTGTCGATGATATCCTCTCTGATCTAAATTATCCCATGCGTTTGACTTCGATAGGAATTTGTAAAGAAAAGGAAGCTGATGCCATAGTAAAGATGTTATTTGAACAAATGAAATCTCAGACATGTGTCCCCCATATTGTAGTCCTCGAACCATTTTTAGTGAATCGGGATGTTCTCACCTCTAACGCTTAAATTTTTATTTATTTGTTGTAATGAGAGATGGTAATCTCTTCTCTGTAGCTTTTAGCTTGGTTTAAGGTTCTTTTTTCACATTCCTCATGTTACTTTCAGTTTTTCTAAGCAGCTCTTATAATGTGAGGTATTAATATCTCTGATAAGCTTAAAATAATTATGTTAGATAACAGATAAAAGGATAAAGGGATGAATAACAAAGTCTATCAGGAAATTCTAGAATTTATAAAAAATCAAAAAATTATTGATACTCATGAGCATATAATGCCTAGAGAAATGGTCTCTGGTCGAGACCTAGATATTTTTTCAACATGTAGGAATTCTTATGCGAGATTAGATTTTATTTCAGCTGGTATGAAGAGTTATATCTGGGATTCCTCTGACTACAACTTGAAAATTGAAGCCATGCAGAAATATTTACCATGTGTTGAGCAAACTGGATATGTAAGGAATATGAAGCTAGCTTTAAAAGAACTTTTAGATATAGACATCGCTACAATCTCCCCTGCAAGTTACGCTTCGATGACAAAAAAAGTGAGAGATGCTTATAGTCGTGAAGATTGGTATACGCACGTCTATAGAGAACGGGCGAATGTTTCAGTAGGTTTGATCGACACGTATTGGAGTGTCGAGAAATTTGATTTTGATACAGCCTTGTTTAGACCAGTTCTAAGGGTGGATGCCTTTATCCAAGGCAAGAATTATACTTCCCCTTATGAAACAGAATCTACCGTAGAGACAGAGACGCGATTAGAGACTATTGCAGATGCTTGGGGAATGGAACTAGATTCCTTTGATGACGTCCTGGCACTGCTTGATGAAGCTTTTAAACGTTATACTGATGCCTCTGTTGTTGCAATTAAAATCGCTCTTGCATACCATCGACCCATCTATTTCGCAAATGTTAGTAAGGAAGATGCCGAACAAAGTTTTTTGAGTGGTGGAGATAAAACACCTTTTCAAGACTACATGACCCATTTGGCAATTCAAAAAGCAACAGAACTGGGGTTGCCGGTTCAAATTCATACAGGCTTACTTGCTGAAAACTCGTGTTATCTGAATAATTCTGATCCAAACTTATTGAATAACCTCTTCAGGCAATATCCTGACACTAAGTTTGTAATTTTCCACTTCGCTTACCCCTTTGTTGAAACAGCTATGGTTCTTGCAAAGACCTACCCGAATGTATATATAGATTTATGCTGGGTCCCATTAATATCCCCACAGGTGGCAATTCAAGTACTCGATCGAGCATTAGATCTTATTCCCTACAATAAGATAATGTGGGGAGGAGATGGTTACAGAGTTGAAGAGGCCTTTGGGGCTGTCTTGGCCATCCAACAAGTTTTAGTTAATGTGTTAGTTTCAAGGGTAGAGCAATCAAAACTAGACGTGGCTGGGGCCAAAAGGATTGCAGAAGCAATCCTTTATAAAAATGCATTTTCACTCTTTAAATTGAGTTGAAAGTAAGTTGAATACAAGGATAATAAAGATCTCGACAATCACACTTTGCCACAATCACCATATTTCAGTTTCCATCGTTAACAATATCTATGACTACTGATTTTTTTGGTTATGAGTGGAGGGAGTTGTTCTGTAGAGCCAGAGGAAGGATTTTACAGTCATGATATAAGCGTAAAGAACAGAAATATAAGTAAATAACCGAAAGGTCTTATAATTGTTTGGCCTTCGTTGTTTTCCTTACAATGAGTTCTGGTGCTAATAGGATTGTTTCTAAGGGTCTATCAGGGGCTTGTATCCTTTTGAGCAACATTTCGACACTTGCTTGGGCTATGGCGGGTATATTCTGACGAACGGTTGTTAATGGTGTTTCCAAGAGAGAGGCATAGATCACATCATCATAACCGCCAATTGAGATATCTTGGGGGACTCTCAAGTTCATATTTTCGACTGCCTTTTTAGCTCCCAAGGCGATAACGTCATTAATTGCCATAATAGCATCAGGTCTATCATTCTCGGTAAGTAAGCGGATGGTTGTTTTATACCCATCTGCAAAGGTGGGTTGATCACAAGCAACGAGCTGAAGGAGAGAAGGGTCTAGATGCTGTTCTTCAAATGCTTCCCGAGCCCCACGTATCCGGTCACGGTTAATAGGAGCTTGTTGATCAGAGCCAATGAGTAAAACAATGCTACGATGCCCGAAAGACAAAAGATGGGAAGTTAACGCATAACTGCCTTGGGCATAATCAGTTAATACACGATCAGCTGGTACTTGAAGATAGTAAGAGGTGGTGAATACTAGGGGAATTCTACGTGTAATAAATGATGCGTATGCTGCTCTGTCCTCTACACTTTGCTGGGTAGGGACGGCGATAAGTCCATCCACACGTCGGGATAAAAAACTTTGTAATGCTTCTTGTTCAAGTTTTGAATCATCGTTACTGGTCGTCACAATTAAGGCATAGCCATGATGGCGTACATTTTGACTAATATGGTGTACAAGACTCCCAAAAAAAGGGTTTTCAATATCGGTAACTAACAAACCGATTGTTTTGCTTTTTTTCGAAGCTAAGCTTCGTGCAAAAGTATTCGGTTCATAACCGAGTTTAGAAACGGCAATGAGCACTTTCTTACGTGTTGATTCGTGGACTCCTGGCTTGTTGTTAATAACTAACGAGGCGGTCGCTTCTGAGCAGCCGGCCTCGCGTGCTACATCTTTTAGTGTTACCATAAACTCCCTTTTAAAGCGATTTAAAAATTATGGGCTTAATAATTACTTCTGTCAATCCAAAATAGTATTGACAACACCTTTTAAGCATGATTCACTGTCCTAAAGCGCTTTAATTAATTAGTGAATTACTGTAGTATCTACTCTAGAATTAAAGCAACAAGAGGAGCATTTAAAATGAACGATATTAAACGTATTATGCGTACAGCTTATGAGAATCATGTTATTATTCCAGCTTTCAACATGCCGCACTTGCCCATGATGAAACCAGTGGTAGAGGCTCTTAAAGAGACTAACACTTTTGGCCTGATTGCAGTTGCGAGATTGGAATGGATGAAATTCTCGTCAAAAAGTATTGAAGCTGTGAGTGAAGAGTATAACAAGTATGGTGATAGTTCCGTTACTAGACTGCATCTAGATCATGTGCCGGTAATCGATGAAGATCAGTTGCGGGTCGATTATATGAGCGACATTAAGCGGGCTATTAAAGCTGGTTTCCAATCAGTGATGGTTGATGGTTCTCGCCTTGCTTTACAGGAAAACATTGACTCAGTGGCTGAAGTTGTGGCTTATGCTCATAGTCAAGGTGTGCCGGTTGAGGCTGAATTAGGCGCGGTAATGGGACACGAGGATGGCCCAATGCCTAGTTATGATGAGCTTTTTTCAACTGGTAAAGGATTCACAGATGTTAGTGAAGCAAAGACTTTTATAAAAGAAACCAACGTCGATTGGTTGAGCGTGGCTGTAGGTTCAGTTCATGGAGCAATTAGTCCTTCCTCTCGAGATAAGAAGAAAGTGACAGCTCGTCTCCATATTGGGCGTCTTAGCGAACTCGATAAGGCTCTTAATCTTCCTTTAGTCCTCCACGGAGGATCTGGTATTGCTCTCTCTTACTTGCATGATTCATTTAAGCACGGGATTGCTAAACTCAATATTGGTACTGATATTCGTCAAGCTTATGAAGCACACGTTGGCAAATCTGTAGAAGAGGCTCAAGAAGCAGTACGTCTACGAGTCATAGAAATCGTTAAGGAGTTAGGTATTGTTGGCAGCGCCAAGCAACTTTTAGGGTAAGGAAGGTTTAGCATGAGTTTAATGGGAGTAGATATTGGCTCTTCGGGGTGTAAAGTTGCAGTTTATGCCGAAAATGGAGTTTTAATAACAGTCGCTGAATCCTCGTATGAGGTTAAGCGAAGTGATTCTGGACGTTTTGAGCTGGATTGTTTTGCAGTAGAACGATCCTTATATAGTGCCATCAAGAAGGCTGCAGATACAGCAGGATGGGAATCTAAGTATCGTCGAGACCCGGTGCAAGCAGTTTCTGTGGGTTCTTTTGGTGAGGCCGTGGTCCCTCTCGATAAAGAAGGCAATATTCTTGGGCCTAGTATTTTTAGCCACGATCAACGTCGTAAAGAGGTTATCTCCCGGTTTGAAGATATGGGTGAAGAGGCTTTTTATAAAATTAATGCCAATATCTTAGGCTATTCTTACACCTACCCAAAGTTAGTTTGGTACCAAGAAGATGCTCCTGAATTGCATGCTAAGATTTGGAAAGTCCTCTCTTGGGCGGATTTCCTAGTGTATCGTTTATCGGGTAATGCTGCTACGAATTATTGCCATGCTAATCGAACCTTGTTATTTGATTTATGGAAAGAAGATTGGTCACAAGAGTTGTTAGATATTGGCGGGATTGATAAACGTATTTTAACTGATGTAGTTCCACCCGCCACGGTTATGGGGACAATCTTGCCAGACATGGCTAGAAAGTTAGGCCTCCAAAAAGATGTGAAAATTATTGTAGGTGGCCATGATCAGTGTATCAATGCCTTAGGTGCTGGTGCGGTAACAGGCGGAGATTCTGTCACCGGAATTGGCACTGTAGAGTGTACTACGGTGATATTCGACTCCATCCCTGATCCTCAGACCATGTTGGCGTTAAATTTGGGGACTGAACACCATGTTGTGCCAGGTAAGTATGTCGCTTTTATTCATAATCAAGCAGGTGCTCTGCAGACTTGGTTTCTCAAAGCCTTTGCGCAGGAGTTGCAAGCCCAAGGGCTCACTGAAAAACAGATGCTGGACTACCTGACTGATGAAGCTCCTCCGTCACCGACAAATGTACTCTTTCTCCCGTTTGTTGAACCTTCGGGTGCTCCACTCTTTTTACCGTCTGGTAACGGTATGTATATGGGAATAGATGCTACCACAGGTCGTGGAGAGATGTATCGTGCACTTTTAGAAGGAGAGTCGATGTTCTTCCTAGAGGCGTTCGAGAAGCTTGAAAAGCATGGAATTCATATTAATGATATTCTGGCTACAGGTGGAGGCAGTCGTTCAGATTTATGGTTGCAGATCAAAGCCGATATGTTACGACGACCAGTAAAACGGGCTAGATATCGTGAATCAGGAACTGCAGGGGCTGCTATCGTAGCTGGCTTAGCTACTGGGTTATACCACAGTGTAGATGAAGCAGTGAAGGTCTTTGCAGGGACGGAAGATGATTTTGTTCCCAATCCTGAGCATACTGCTATGTATGCAGAAATGCAGAAACGTTATCGCTTTTTAGTTGAATCTGTGCTCCTTGCTAAGCATTAAGTCCCGTTAAAATTTCAATAAAAAGGACTCCAAAATGGAGTCCTTTTCCTATCAGGATAGATTATTTAGTTAGCTTTTTTCCCTTTCTTTAAGAAGTCAACATAAACTGCTATTAAAATAACGACACCCTTAACGATATATTGCCAGAAAGAGTTAATTCTTAATAGGTTCAGTCCGTTACTTAAAACGCCGATGATGAGGGCTCCAATTACAGTTCCACCAATTTTACCTACACCTCCACTCATACTAGTACCACCTAATACAACGGCAGCAATCGCATCCATCTCAGCTCCTTGACCCGCAGTGGGTTGACCGCTGAACATACGAGAAGCAAGAACTATACCTGCAATAGCAGACATTAGACCCGAGAAGAGGTAGGCAAAGAAAAGGACACGGCTATTTTTAATACCCGAGAAACGAGCTGCAGTTGGGTTGCCTCCTACGGCATAGATATGGCGTCCTAATTTAGATTTAGACATTATCAAGACCGATATTATGACAATAATCACCAAATAGATTATTGGCATAGGGATCCCTTTAACATACCCAGAGCCGATAAAGTTGAAGGAATCGGACATGACTCTGATAGGTTGTCCGCCGGTATAGACGTATGAAGCTCCTCGTGCAATGTTCATGGTCGAGAGCGTTACAATGAAAGGAGGAATAGTAGTCTTAGAGATAAGGAAACCGTTGAAGGCTCCTACAGCCACGCCTACGAGCAATCCAGCGATCACTGCTACGACCAAAGATTGTCCATCAAAGGCTATCATACCACCAGTCACAACTCCTGAAAGCGCGATAATTGACCCTACGGATAGATCGATTCCCCCAAGGATGATAACCATCGTCATGGCACAGGCTATGTAAAGATTCGTCGCTACTTGGCGTAGGACGTTCAGAATATTGTTTTTGGAGAGGAACACCGGGGAGAAAATAGTTAGAATTACACAAAGAAGTAAAAGTCCAATTAAGATTCCCAAATTATCTCGTCCAAAATTGAAGATAATATTATTAGTAAGGTGCATTTTTTTGGTAGAATGTACCGCTTTCTCTTTTGTCTCATTCATAGTATGTATAGTCCTCCGCTCTTTTTTTAAGTAGTAACAAATTGTGTGGCATAGTGCATAATTTTTTCTTGGGTAAGGCCTTCGCGTGACAAGCGTCCTGTGATTCTACCATTACTCATCACAACAACCCGGTCACTCATATTGATAACTTCAGGTAGCTCTGATGAAATCATGATAATTGCAACACCCTCTTTTACGAGTTCATTCATTATGGCGTAGATTTCAGCTTTAGCCCCTACATCTACTCCACGTGTAGGCTCATCCATAATTAAAATTTTAGGGCTTGTTGCCAACCATCTCCCAATAACAACTTTTTGTTGGTTTCCACCAGAAAGATTTGCAACAATTTGATCAAGGGTAGGGGTTTTAATGGCCATCTTATCTACAAATTCGGTCGATATACTTTCTTCTTTGCCATGATTGACTCGTACGCCCCTAATAAAATCATCCAGTGATTTTATGGTGATATTGAACATGACACTCTGGTCAGGAAATAAAGCTTCTTTCTTACGGCTTTCTGGCACAAGGGCAATTCCCATACGCGTAGCCTCTTGTGGATTATTGATAGAAACTTTCTCTCCATTGACAAAAATCTCTCCACTATCAATGGGATCAACACCAAAAATACATCGCATGACTTCACTACGTCCAGCGCCAACCAACCCAGCAAACCCTAGAATTTCTCCACTGTTGAGATGAAATGAGACATCTTTAAGCAATTTACCTGCTGAAAGATTTTTAACTTCTAATACCTTTTCTGCAGGATTCCCAAAAGTTCTTGTATAATAATTAGTTAATTGTCGGCCAACCATCATTGCAATCAGCTCATCATTCGTTGTGGTGGTTGAATCGCGGGTTCCAATATATTCACCATCCCGAATAACTGTAATCTTGTCTGCGATCTGTTTTAGTTCGCTCATTCGGTGAGATATATAAATAATACCTACATTTGCCTTCTTAAGCTTCTGGATATTTTCAAATAGAAAATCAACATCCTTCTCAGAAAGGGAAGAAGTCGGTTCATCCATGACTAAGATTTTAGCATTGAATGAGAGTGCTTTAATTATTTCAACCATCTGTTGCTGCGCTATCGTCAGGTCACTAACCTCATTCTCAGGTTTGATATCTAACTCAAAAGAATCGAGGATTTGTTTTGCGGCTTCATTCATTTCTCTGAAATCAACAAATCGACTTTTGCGTAGAAGAGGTTCTCTGCCTAGATAGATGTTTTCTGCAACCGTCATATGGGGGACAAGGACTAACTCTTGGTGGATAACACTAATTCCGTATTTTTGTGCATCCTGTACCGAATTAATAGTGGCTATGTTACCATCAATGACGATTTCACCAGCATCACTACTGTAAATGCCACCTAATATTTTGATGAGAGTTGATTTTCCGGCTCCATTTTCACCTAATAGGGCGTGTACTTCACCTGCATGTAGTTGGAATGAGACATCTTTCAGCGCCAAAACACCAGGAAATTCTTTTCTGATGTGGTTCATCTCTAGAAGAATCTTATCGTTCACCTAGGCAATCCTCCAATGATTTTAGTAAAGAGGCCGATTTTATAATAAATCGGCCCCATACAATTTGTACAGTGAATTTTATTGCCAGCCGTCAGTACCGTATTGACCAACATTGTCAGCATTAATCAAGAATGTTTGAACCGGAACTCTTTCGTCATAAGGTTCGTTATTCAATACTTTATAAGCCAATTTAACTGATTCAACACCAATACTAATTGGGCTCTGAGCACCACTGCCGGCGAATTGTCCACCACTAGCGATTTCAGCTTTAGCTTCAGGAGAACCATCTACACCGTAGATCAAGATCTTGGTGCGGTTAGCTGCCTTACATGCAGCAAGAGCACCGAGAGCTGTTGGATCATTTCCACCCATTATAGCATCAATTTGAGGATTTGCCTGAAGGATATCTTCAGTAATTCTCATTGAAGTTGGGAGGTCACCTTTACCATCCTGCTGGGCAACGATTGTAAAACCTTTACCGTCAATCGCATTCATGAAACCTTCGATTCGGTCGTTAATTGAGTTCATGGTTGGAGAATCCAGGACAACAATTTTCCCGCCATTGGGGAAACGTTTCACAAGGTCTAAACCACAAACATAACCAGCGTTCTTATTATCAGAACCAGCATACGCGGTAACATATTCCATATCTTTTACTTCTGTATCGAAGTTGATTATAGGAATGTTAGCGTTCTTAAGAGCTACAAGAGCTGGGCGAATTCCTTCCCAGTCAACTGGGTTTAAGAATATTGCATCAATACCTTGAGTGATAAGGTCTTCAATCTGGTTAATCTGCTTGGCAACGTCCATAGCAGGGTCCATTGTGATTAATTTGTCACCGTTTTCTTCAACTGAATCTCGAATAGATTGTTCGAGAATGATAAAGAAAGGATTGTTCATTGTCATACAGGTATAGCCAAAAGTGTAGCCACTGTCAGCTTCTTTACCACCCTGAGCAAATACTGATCCTACTACCATTACTAGGATTAAACATACCAATAATGTTTTTTTCATAATTCCTCCATATTTTGTGTACGTGCTATTAAATAATCTGGTACCGAGATTATTCATACTCCCATATTGTAGGTGATGAGACTGCGGAGCACAAGCTGTTTATTGTCATGAGATTTATGACAAATGTCATTCTAGTATGGTTTTACTAGCCTGCACTGCACTCGGTGATCATCTATAGTTCTTGCTTTACAAGAAGGTGGATAGTACGTTATCGTACAAGCATAGATTATGGATAAGCCACTCGGATATGTGTATAAGATTATATTATTGCTCAATCTCGCGATTGTCGGACTACTGTCGTTGGTTATATTTCAAACAACTTTTCTCATATGCGAAGCGGAACAGGCACGGAATTTTCTCGAACAATCTCGTTACCTCCCACACATTCCGTGGCATGTTCCCGTATATGCTCTCTCGAGTTTTTTCTTATTAATTGTCTCTGGTATAATCAAGCGCCGCCTACACGAATCAAGAGTAGCGGTAATCTTCATCTTATTTATTTTTGATATCGCGCTTACTTTTTTCATTGCTTATAATCTAAATTTCTCCTACAAAGGGTTGTTTTTATTCTTGGGAGTAGGAGCCTTTTTCTTTATTGGCAATATTCCGTTACGTTATGTAACCATAGCGCTGGTTATGGTAGGCTATATTTTCTCCGATTATGATATTATTTCAGTTCGACTGAACCTAGTCTCCTTACAGGATTACATCAGTTTTTATGGTTCTAATTTACAGATCCCACTCTACAGTATACGTAGTACGTTAGAGTCGTTGAATCTTATTACGGTAATTCTATTTTTCCAGTTTTTAGTACAAAGTAAAATTCGGGAAAACAAGGAGTTTATCCGCGTAAATAATGAGCTGTCAGATAAATTATATCAACTAGAGATTCTGCAGGGGAGATTGGAAGAAACTGCCCGTTTGAAAGAACGAAATCGGTTAGCCCATGAAATTCATGATATCCTCGGCCATTCTTTAACAAGTATCTCTACTGGAATTGAAGCTTGTCTTGAGCTTTCTAAAAGTGGTGCAGCAGAATTACATACACGGTTGGAAAAAATTAAACGGGTTACGAATCATGGACTTACTGATATCCGCCGCTCAGTGCGCGAATTAAAAAGTGATGCAATTGTCAAATCATCCCTTCTTTCTGCTTTAAGTGAGTTAATTAGTGACACTAATGCTTTAGGTGACAGGATTGTAAGTTTCATAATCAGAGGAAATGCTATAGCGTTAGACGATGATGAGGAACAGACCGTATATCGGGTAGTGCAGGAAAGTTTAACGAATTCTCTGAGACATTCAGAGAGTACTAAAATTGATGTGACTTTAGCTTATACTCCCACGGAGCTAACGGTCATTATTGCCGATGATGGTCACGGGTGTGATAGAATTGTAAAACATTTTGGGTTGGAGCATATTGAGGAACGACTTGCTATCCTCGGTGGAACCGTTATTTTTGAGTCTTCCCTAGGAGGCGGGTTCCAAACTACAGCAACAATCCCTTTGCGCAAAGGAGCTAAACAGACATGATTACCGTACTGATTGCTGATGATCAAGAATTGATCCGAGACAGTTTGCAACTCCTTATTAGCTCAGATGAACGCTTTAAAGTTATAGGGACAGCGCGGGATGGTGAAGAAACCGTAGGTATGGCCTTGAAGCATATCCCAGATGTCATTCTTATGGATATCCGCATGCCAAAGATCAATGGATTGGAATGTGTCCATCTTATAAAAGATAAAGTAGATAAGATTAAGATTATCATTTTGACCACATTCGATGATGATGAATATGTCTATGATGCGGTAAAATATGGTGCTGATGGATTTTTACTGAAAGGAATTTCAAAACAGGATTTGCTTTCCAGTATAGTGACAGTCCATGGGGGAGGGACCTCAGTAGATCCCCAAACAGCGCAGAAGGTATTCTCTTTACTCGGACGACTAGCTGGTTCTTCATTTCGTACACTACAAGATTCTGATGACGGTTTTAAACAATTCACACTCCAGGAACTGCGTATTATGCAGCTGATTGGGCGAGGATATTCCAACAAGGAGATCATGCAAGAGGT
>CAZGDR010000010.1:0-21695 GCA_964524755.1 uncultured Spirochaetaceae bacterium | reverse complement strand
ACGATGTATAAAGATTATTCAGAATGGTTTGCGCAACTCGTCCTTAAAGGAAAAGAGCCTGATATCTTTCTCATCCTTGAAGAAGATTTTAATACTTATGCAGCGATTGGTCTACTTGAAAATTTAGATCATTATATTGAGAAAAGCTCGTTCACTCCTCAAGTTTTTTTTAGCAATGCCTTAGAAGCAGGCCAATACCAAGGGTCACAGTATTCAGTTCCAATAGGAATTGTCCCCTCATTTCTTATCGTAAATAACGATTTACTTACCTCTTTAGGGTTAACTATCGATTACGACAATTGGACTTGGGACCAATTTTATCAATTATGCGGATCTATTACAGCTGATCTCAATGATGATGGAAGCCCCGATAGATTTGGAGTTGAAGGATATGATTGGCATCATGCTTTTTATACCAATGATGAAGCGCTCTTCAATGAGAAAAACACTCAGGCCGTATTTAATGAGAATCGGATGCATGAGCTCCTAGTATTCCTGAAGAAATTACACACGCTGAACCAAGGAGTCATTGTCCCTGAGGGGAGATTCGAACAGGGGCATGTAGGCTTTAAAACGTTCAACCTATCAGAATTTAGAGTGTACGGTTCTTATCCTTACAAGGTTTTGCGATTTAACCAGTTTGATTGGGATGTGCTCCCTTTCCCTCATGGCCCGCATGGGACCAGTAAGTCGAAACTCTTTACCGTACAGATGGGGATGAGCAGTCGTTCAAGGCACAAGGAAGTAGCTTTTAAATTCCTGGAGTTTATCTCCAGTGATGAAGAATTTCAGTATGAAATCTGGGAGCTTTCAAATATGCTGCCGGTGAATCGCACAGTTTTTGATGCAATCTATACGTCAGGCATTATGCAACGTGATAGTCTACAACCATTAGATCGTGATTTCATCGAGACCGTGATCTCTAACTCTTATATTGACCCTAACTTTAAGAAGTATCCTGTTATAGATAGTTACATTACGCAACGCATATTCACTATCATTGCTCAAGATGAAGATATTGTACGTAGTGCCAATGATCTGCAAGCTCTCATCAATGGAATGCTTAACAGTGAAGCTAATATAAGGTCTTTGAATCATTGAGAAGACACACTTATAGAAATCTATAGTTATAAAAAGATAATAACCAGCGTGCCATCTTGTTGAAAAACTATTTTGCTTTAATCAGTTTCATCTGATTATTCTTCTAAACTTGATTTATATAACTCTTTTGTTTCTTTGCCTCTTCAATGAACGCTAAAATGTTCTCTAGTGGTACATCTCCCTCTACATCGTGGGAAGGAGAGAAGATGTATCCTCCTTCTAAGCCTAGATTAAGGAGATGTTGTGATTCTTTAATCACATCTTCTATCGTACCGAATGGTAGCGTTTTCTGGGTTGATAATCCGCCCCAGAAATTCAATGATCCACGGTACTCCTTCATTAACTTAACAGTATCCATCACCTCTGGTTGGAACGGGTTAAAACAGGAGAGACCTATGGATATGAGGTCAGGGAATATCTCATCAACATCACCACACGAGTGCATGAATACGTATTTACCGCGCTCTATGACCGCTTTGTACATTCTTGAAAGGTGGGGAAGGATGAACTCTCTCCACAGGTGTGGACCCATGATTAGTCCGTGTTGTGCGCCCCAATCATCTCCAAAGAAGATGGCATCTATATCATAGGTGCAAGCCTTATCGAGATGTGCTATATTGTAATCAACAATCTTTGTGAATAGTTCATGTACAAAATCAGGATTAATATAGAAATCCATAAGAAGGTTCTCAATTCCTCTTAACGACCAAGCTCTTTCGAACAATGAGAAACCGATAGCAAATACTCTGAACCTACTTGGATCTCGTGCAATCGTCGCTTCAATATCTTCGAACGCACGCTTATCTAAAGGATCTGGGAACGTGTATCCTTCTAGAGTTGGTTCCTTGAGAAGTACTTCTTCAGGCAGCCCGATGTCTTTTTCAACAGACTTGTCCCAAACAACACCAAAAAGATCTTTGAACCTCTGGTTTTCTAATTCATCGAAGAAACCTATACCATTGCCTAATACAGTAAAATGGTTATGCAGTTCCAATTCCCAATCAGGACCATAATGTTGTTTTAACTTTTCCTTGGCCTCTACGGTAAAACCAAATGACCAGGGAACATAGGGAGGCTTCTTCCCGTCTAAGACCATTTTGACTACTTCTCGTTTTTGTATTGCCATACATATCCTCCAAGCCGTATCTTTGTTAAGTATAAAAAATATCTACTAAACTATGTGAGCAGTATATCTGCTATTACTATGGAGAAATCTGTTGTTTTCGATATGCAGTTGGACTTTTTTTGCACTCCTGCCGAAATATTCTTGAAAAGTACTGAGGGTCTTGAAACCCTACGGCAGAAGCAACTTCAGCAATAGTCATATACTGATAATGAGAGAGTAGAAATCTAGCTTGTTCCATTTTTATTCTTCTAACTAAAGCCGAGTAGCTGATACCATAGCGTCCCTTGATGAGATGAGAAAGGCGAGATTCAGAGAGGTTCATCTCTGAAGAAGCCCTTGCGAGAGGAATTGCTTCATCAATATGGTGCTGGATATACCCAGAAAGTTTTGAAGGTATATCTATACCTGTATGATCGATCATATGTTCCGAGGTGAGTAAATCCATCAAATCAGAGAACATCTCTATAATTAATACCAAATCAGACTGGCAGATCAAAGGTTGAGCAGAAAGGATATCTTCAAGTTTTTCTTTATGTTGAGCGTTCCAAGAAGAGCTCCATCGCACGACTGGGAGTTTTTTAGTCCTGATTTGTCCAATCATGGCATATCCTAAGAGGTTTTCCTGTTGTATAATTGGTTTTACAACTTCAGTCATCCCAGCGTGGCAGGTATATGTAACGAGCTTTTGCCTTTGATATGCCAAGATTTTTCCTTTTCTATCTTCTTCATAGCAAGCTATGGCTCCACCTTGACACATTTTAATTGATTGACAATATCGGCAGATACCCGCGTTATTTCCTACCTTTAGCTCTCTTCCATCAGGTGCAAAGAAAGCAATCCTTATCCCAAAGAGCGCGTGAAAATTATTGAATATTCTCTGTACATCATCATGGAACAAGAAGGAGAGACTCATGGTACAAAAACCTCTTATTATAGGCAAAATTGCGTCTTAGTTTTTTTCTGAAGACGATACTAACGTAGGACTATTACCTTAGTGTATGTAAAAATGAATTAACAACCCTCAGCATCCCAATGATAATACAGAAATCTTGGTTTGTTAATAACTAATAGTGTTAGCAAATAATTGAAATACTGCTCATCACACTCTAGGGAGTAATAATACGAATAAAAATGGATAAAATCCACCATGATCTATGGTATAGTTGTCCAATGATTATTTCTCAAAGCCAAGAAGAAATTTCAATGTATACTCTTACGAGTGGACTTGTTTCGGTGACGATTAGTTCAATGGGTGCCACAATCATCAGTATTGTGACCCCCGATAGAGAGCAGGAATTAGCTAATGTCGTGTTAGGATATGAGAATATTGCTTCTTATGAGACAGGTGAAACCTATTTTGGTGCAACAATTGGTCGATATGCTGATAGAATTAGGGATGGAAGGTTTGAACTAGACGGAACTGTGTATCAATTAGATAGAAATGACCCAGTTGGGAATTCGGTACATGGTGGCAGTGTTGGATTTGACAAAAGAAATTGGAAAGTTGAAAGAGTTGTCGAAGAACCGTTTCCCAGTATACATTTTTCTCTGTTTAGTCCAGACGGGGAGATGGGTTACCCTGGGAATTTCATATTTGGTGAATTTATTGAAATGGATTTCGAGGGTTATATATAATGCTGAATTTTGCTATCTATAATGAAGAAGAAATTACACAAGAACTCGATGCAAGGATTCGTGAAAATCTCTGTGTTAGTTTTCCTCATAATGCTTGGTATTTTAAGGATGCAAGAGGCTGGAAAGGTACTTTTCCTACATGGAGTGTAATTGGACTTGATTCTGATGATAATCCCGTGGTGCACTGTGGTGTTGTGGAACGTACTGTTACTATAGAAAATAAACCTTACAAAGCCTTTGGTGTTCAAAATGTATATGTTTTAGAGGCTTACCGGGGAAAAGGTTTAGCTAGAAAAATGATTACCCTAGTAGAGGAAGAAGCTCTGCAGCGTAATATAGGTTTTGGTCTCTTGTTTGCTCGTCCACATGTAGCAGGACTCTATACCAGCCTTGGATGGACTCAGGTTGAAGCGAAAGTTGTATTACTGGATACTGTAAATAAACAGGAATTCACGAGGGAGTTTGTGCATGACGCATTATATTACAAGGCAGTGCATAGTGAACCGCTCCCCTCTGGTACCATCCATTTTAATGGACTTGATTGGTAAGTGGTATATACATAGTAGGACTTTAGTTTATCTCAAGGAAAGAGATGTTCTGGTCTTCGTTCAGGAATGCTGGTAGGCTCTAACCCTTTTGCTATGAATTCAGGAGAACAAAATAAGGCGCAAAAACAATGACCATATTCAGCAATATCGTCAGAGGCATAGATACACGGACAGATGATATCTCTGTCTTTGGTTCTATCATCCCATGAGAGTCGGCAGGGGCACTGCAAGTATCCTAGCCGTTCTAAATTTGTTTCTAATCCTTCTACAAGTTCCTGTAGAAAGGTTTTATCGGGTTGCAATACCCATGCATAGGAAGTTGCAACTCGTTCAACAAACTCGTTGACATCAATTTTTTTTGTTTTACTCATTAATAAGCTCCTTTTCCCAAGCAACTTTAATAAATCCTGAAAGAAAGTCGTCTTCCCCTATGCATAAGAACGGGAATGAGAGGGCAACGCGATAATTTTCCTTTATATAAGAACGGATGAGATTTTGTTGAGTTCTGGGTAGATTATCCATGTAAACATACCGATAGGCTAAGTGATGAGCTTGCAAAAAAGAGATAGCTCTTCGGCAGAATCCACAGGTGCTCAATGCAAAAAGGGTGAGGGGTTCTTCTGAAGGAGCTCCTTCGACTTTAACAAACGGAATCTCCTGTAATGGCGAATGAGTAGATAGGGTTGGCTTTCTTTTCCACATGCAATGTTCCTCTCTTTTCCTACTATGACTAAATGCTTACGCTTTGTCCAGATTAGATTCACTGAAGCAAAACTATTTGCGTGTAGGTTGTCTGAGTAGGAGGACGTGGATATGGCAACATTAGTAAGCCACAAAGAACTGGTGGCAATGGGGAGCTATCTTATGTATGCCAAAGAACACAAGGAGGATGAAGTGTATTGGGTCTGGCTTCACGAATTACCTAGTGTGTCAATTTTACAAAAGAAGCGCTTGCTTAAGTTTTTGGGTACTCCACAAGCTATATTTGAGGCTTCTGATAAAGATTTACGAGAGGCGTTAGCCTTACCCAGAGATCATGCTTTACCGGAGCCTTTGTGCACAACTAGAAATTTTAACCCTCTTGAGGCTTCACGTTCCTTTATGTCTATCCGAACGAAACAAATCTCTCGTGTGGAAGAGATCTTGAGAACTCATCGCCATCTTGGCATTAAAGTATTAACGTACCATTCGCCCTCCTATCGTTCAATAGTGAAAGAGGATCGACAAGCGCCTCTTGTATATTATTATAGAGGTCAGTTACAAAAACCAGACTTGCCTATAGTCGGTGTAATTAGTTCATCCACCAAAGATAGCAAGGATTGTCGTGAAGTTTGTCAACAGTATAGAGCACGTGGGTTTACACTAGCGACGGGGGTTTCTTTCGGGACATCGATTGAAACCCTTTCGCAGATAGTCAGCGATGAGAGTGTGGTATATGCCTTTGTAGGCGGAGGGCTAGATCGATGCTATCCTGTAGAGATATGGCCAATTTTAGAGAATGTGATGGACAATGGGGCCATCATCAGTGAATATTCTCTTGGTACGCGTCCTACAATCTATCGTGCTATAAAGCGCAATCGAAATATTGCCTTGTGGTCGAATGAAGTAGTTTCTTTGCCTGAAAAGCAACTAGGTATCTCACGCTCTGTTATCTACACAGCACACCAGTATAAACGGCCCGTCTATGTCCAAGTACAACAGGCGAAGCATGCTTCTATCGCCGGGACGAAAGAGCGTGAACCAGTACAATTGCGGAGAGTGTTCGGTCACCCTGCAAAAACTAATCTTGAAACTTCTTTCCCGATTGGTTCAGAGAATGAGTGGATTTGTGCCCAAATTGCTGATCTATTACAATATGTTCCTATGCCTACTAAAGAACTGGCCAGTGCTTTGCAATTAAAGGAATCAGGTCTTCTCACTATTTTGATCGACATGGAACTCAATGGTATGATTAGCTGTCAAAGAGGGGATACCTGGCATTATAGGAGGCACTAACATGTGTTATTTTAATGTTTTACCCCATTCCATTTTAGGCATTCCTAACGGATAGTTTTTTAAGTTTTCTGGTATGTAACCGTAGATGGTGTCGTGGAAATTCCAAAACATAAGAGGAATTTCCATTTCATCAGCTACTGTCTTAAGCGGTTCACTTAGATCAAACTTAGACGAGAGTATGGTGAAAAAATCGGCATGTCCGATTGTTTGACGATACTCTAATTTAATCAAAGGTAACAGAAAATCACTGTAAAACAGCATTTTTTTGTGAGTGTCGAGTTGTATGCCAACAGGACGATCCGTATACTTTTGTAACAGGGCTACCATGTTATTATTTATTCCATAGAACGCAACCATTTCAGGATACATAAAGGATTGATCAATTTGAGTGAGGAAATTGATTACATCCTCTTCTGTCCAACGAGAATCTTTAATTTCTAAGAGCCAATAAACGTCGGGATTAGCATTGGCGAGTTGTGCTAGTTGCGCAAGATCCATCACTCTTTCTCCTGCAAAATCAGAAGAGAACCAAGCCCCCATGTCCAGAGTTTGTAATTCTTGAGTAGTAAAATCGCTGATCTTACCTAACCCATGACGATATCGTAATAGTAGTGGATCATGGATTAGTATGAAATTGCCTTCCGCGGTGAGCTTGATATCAGTTTCGATGGCCACGAATTGGGGTTGTTCCAGCGCCCATTCAAAAGCTGATATAGTGTTCTCGGGTGCTTCCAGGAGCGATCCTCGGTGAGCTATCTTGATATCCCAATCTGTGTTTTCCATAGCACCTGCTGGGTAATAATTGTGAGAAAGGCCTATACCAAACGTTACCTTTGTATTGCCTTGATTATCAAATGCTAAACCAGTGCTGAAACTCCAAAACCCCTTAGTACGAATTGTAAGGTGGGTTTCAAAACTATTTTTTGAAGCTTCAAAATTAATACTGCCATACTTGAACGAAGCTCCTAGAGACCCAATTAAAGTTTGGTCAGCAAAATGAAAGCCAAATCCTCCTGATAAGAATCCAAATCGATACCCCCAGGCTGCAAAGAGTCCTTCATGGGTGAAGTTCGCAGTATGTAAGATATTACTTCGCCAACCAACTGATATCAGGGCCAATGGTGTATGTGTCTTATAGGCATCCATGTAACCAATTTGATTAGTTGTACCAAAGGAGAGAAAAGCAGGAATAAAGGTTGGGCTACCCGAGTAAAGAGATATTTCTGTAGGATTGGCATGAATAATAAGAGGAAAATCCCCATTAAAAATGGAAAAGTCGAATGAAACTTGAGGCAGCTCGTTTGCATCTGAGAGAGGAGATACCCTTGCTTGAGCCAACATGTAGCGCTCTTGCAATAGAAGAGGGTGTTCATAGGCGCCTACATGAGCTAATACACAAAAAAATAGTAAATAAAGAGTTATCGCTACTTTATGTTTCATAACTCTTAAATATGTACACAATTATGTCCAAAAAAGCAATCAAGCTAGAGTAGAAATATGGTTATGACTGATAGGTTACACTTCTCGATTTTAGATATTTCTTATGAGGTTGATACAAGAACTAACATAGGGAAGTGTGTTTTGGTGCAATGTGTACCAAAATATCAAAATCATTCAGTACGATGAGGAGTCTCTACCTTACTGTAGAAGTGCGATTCTTCTCATGGTTATATAAGGGGGGAAGCTTCTTTTTCTTTATATTTGGTCTGTTGCGATATAAAGCTGTTGTTGACCTTCATGGCCCCTGTGGGTACACTGGAGACTGATAGATACATCTATGATATGTGTGTATCGGAGATGAAAAACCACGAGATATGGGAGAAGACACATGGATAACAGGAAATTAGCAGACGCTTTACGAATTCTGAGTATGGATGGTGTGCAGAAGGCAAATTCAGGGCACCCCGGTGCTCCAATGGGGATGGCTGACATTGCCCAAGTCGTGTGGCGAGAGAATATGAAGCACAACCCGAAAAACCCTCAATGGGCTAACAGAGATCGCTTTGTGCTCTCAAATGGACATGGATCCATGCTTATCTATTCCCTGCTCCATCTCAGTGGGTATGACTTACCACTTGAAGAACTAAAGCAATTCAGACAGTTACATTCTAAAACACCCGGACATCCAGAGTACCAAGTAACTCCTGGGGTAGAAACTACGACCGGACCACTAGGTCAGGGCTTTAGCAACGCAGTAGGGATGGCCACAGCTGAGAAAATATTAGCAGCTCAATTTAATAAGAAAGATTTTTCGATTGTCGATCATTATACGTACACTTTTTTAGGTGACGGATGCATGATGGAAGGGATTTCACACGAGGCGGCTTCGTTGGCCGGAACTTGGAAATTAAATAAACTCATTGCCTTCTATGATGACAATGGAATCTCTATTGATGGTGAGGTTGCCCTTTGGTTTACCGATGACACTGCAAAACGTTTTGAAGCCTATGGTTGGCATGTTGTGCGGGGAGTTGACGGTCATGATGCTAAAGCAGTAGAGCAAGCTTTATTAGAGGCGAAAGCCGTCACTGATAAACCTTCACTCATTTGCTGTCGAACAACTATTGGATTTGGATCGCCCAACAAGGCCGGCACAGGTGCTAGCCATGGAGCTCCTTTAGGAGAAGATGAGATCAAGCTCACCCGCGAACGTCTTGGATGGGAATATGATGAAGCTTTCTACGTACCAGAAGAAATATATGATGCTTGGGATTGTACTTCTAAAGGCGCAGCCTATGAAGCTGAATGGGATGCGCTCTTTGCCTCTTATGCAAAAAAATATCCAGTTGAAGCAGCTGAATTCAACCGCCGTCTAGCGGGCGATGTCCCTGAAGGGTGGGAGAAGAAATTTGATGCTTTCATTGCAACATGGCAATCTGAAGATATCAAGGTTGCTTCTCGTAAAGCTTCCCAGATGGTACTTGATCAATTGGGTCCAGATATGCCGGAATTGGTTGGAGGTTCAGCTGACTTAGCACCTTCCAATCTCACCATGTGGAAAGGCTCAAAGGCAATTACAGGGGACGATGCTTCAGGCAACTATCTCCATTATGGAGTACGTGAATTTGCTATGTCTGCAATTAATAATGGCATAGCATTACATGGAGGCTTCCTCCCTTATGCTGGTACCTTTCTTATCTTTATGGAATATGCGCGTAATGCAGTAAGAATGGCCGCTTTGATGGGATTGAATGTAGTATTCATCTATACCCATGATTCAATTGGATTGGGAGAAGATGGTCCCACACACCAACCGATAGAACAGCCTGCTATGTTACGGCTTACCCCCAATATGGAGTCTTGGAGACCTGCAGATGCAGTTGAGACTGCAGTTGCTTGGAAGCGTGCTGTCTTGCGAAAAGATGGACCCGTGGCATTAATGCTCAGTCGCCAGAACCTTTTACCTCAATCTCGTTCCGCTGAACAAGTTAAGGCCGTCGAGAAGGGTGGGTATGTCCTCTGGGAGAATGCTAAAGATCCAAAAGTTATTTTAATTGCAACGGGAAGTGAAGTCTCCTTGGCTATGGAAGCAGCTAAACGCCTTGAAGCAGATGGTGTAGCTGTGCGTGTGGTCTCTATGCCTTCGTGTGAAGTCTTTGATAAACAATCGGATGCATATCGTGAAGCCGTATTACCTGCTAAAGTTACCAAGAGAGTTGCGGTTGAAGCAGCTATCGCAGATTACTGGTATAAATATGTAGGCTTGGAAGGCAAAATAATTGGCATGCGTAGCTTTGGTGACTCAGCTCCTGCAGATCAATTGTTCAAGTTTTTTGGTATCACCACCGACGCGGTATATGATGCAGCTAAGTCTTTACTGTAAACATTGAATAAAACTTATTACTGGGGAAGTGGCTCACAACTGCTTCCCTTTTTTATTTTACCAAAAGTAATAGGTCCGTTATGCTAAGAAAATTGGGGGAGGTTCATTTATGAAGATTGCCTTAATCTCTCTGAATCAAGTTTGGCAAGATAAAGAAGCTAATAAGATCCGTAGTGCTCAATTCATTGAAAAAGCATCTGCTGCTGAGAGCACCCTTGTTATTTTCCCCGAAATGACTCTCACTGGATTTTCAATGAATACAACTGAGATAGCTGAAGATTCTAAATCACCTCTTTCGCTCTTCTGGTTTTGTGAGCAAGCCAAAGTGAATAAAATTGCAATTATAATGGGATATGTCGAATGGAACTCTAATCATAGTAAGGCACGTAACTGTATGGTTATGATAAACGCACAGGGAGAGGTTATTGGATTGTATGCCAAAGTTCACCCCTTTAGTTTTGTTGGAGAAGATTTACTATTTGAAAAAGGGAACTCTTTAGCGTTTTGCAGGTATGAAAAAACTCTGTTTGGCTTGACCATCTGTTATGATCTACGCTTTCCTGAGTTATATCAGGCCCTATCTAAAACCTGCCATATTATTATAACGATTGCTAGCTGGCCTGTTACCAGAGGAGAGCACTGGCAGGTTTTACTACAAGCTCGGGCCATTGAGAACCAAGTTTTTATGATTGGGGTCAACCGCAGCGGGTCGGACCCAAATGGGCTGGAGTATGGTCTTACTTCACATGTTTTTACCCCTTCGGGAAGTTGCTTACACCCTCTTGAAATGGAAGAAGAATTTGCATTATACAACTTAGATCTAACCGAAGTAGAGAAGATGCGTACTGCCTTTCCTGTAAAAGAAGATCGGAGAGTGGATTTTTATAAATCTATTTTGTAAAGGGACTTTATGAGGCATAAAATAATACTAATCTAGAATCGAATACGCTATACTGCGGTTAGCAAAAATACTCATTGAGGAGATACAATGAAACGTAGTTTTGAACATCAGTTTCCTCTGTATCGGGTTAATCCTGAAACGCAAAGAGTGATTATAGATATTGCGCTAGATCGCTATCTAGATTACTTTCATGAATGGGACAACGCTGTGTTTCGCAAGCGAGATTTGCACTCTGAGCTTGCCAATTTTCTCGACGTATGTTCAGAAGAGATACCGCTACGAAAAGGCCTCGAAATAGACTTTTGTGTTAAAAATAGAGCCACCGACCCTGAAAAAGAGAAGTTGATTAGCGAAAGTTATATGAATTACTACCAATCTCAATTAGAGATGATGGGACGTAAAACGATGCGACTAGTTCGATTTGCTGTTATATTATTTATGGTGGCGGTCTGTTTCATTACCGTATATACCGTAATTGATAAATCGGGGATATCTACCATTCTACCGCAGGTTATGATAGAGGGACTCGTTATTGGCGGTTGGGTCTTTATGTGGGAGTCACTCCATATCATCTTCTTTGAAACTTTAGACCCTATGAAACGGCGACGCGAACTAAAACGGTTTCTAAACGCAAAGCTGAGCTTCCGATCTCTCTCCGCATAATCCATTAACACCAATATGTTGCATTAAAAAATCTCCTATATGAAAATCCACTTGCTCATTATGTTTAATGTAGTATATTGGTAATATATAAGAGTGAGAGGATTGGACATGGCCCTCAAACACCTCTTCTCTATAATTTGCTTTTTGGAGGTATTTATATGCGTACTTTACAAAGATATAGTTTGATTTTCGCCTTGGTTTTACTACCAACCATACTATTTGCATCGGGGGGAAAAGAAGAAGAACCTACTGCAGCTCCTACCCAAGAATGGTTTGCAGCTGCCGACAGTTGGGGATTCACCTATGAATTTAAGGGTAATGAGATTGAATTTATCGTCGCAGCCCCAACAACAGGGTGGGTCGGGATTGGCTTTAACCCAAGTGTTATGATGAAGGATGCTGATTATGTTCTCGGTTATGTAAAAGATGGGACTGTTTATTTCCAAGATAATTATGGTACTGGAAATACGAGTCATGCCCCTGATGTGAGCTTAGGCGGAACGGAGGATGTTCGTGGAATTCGAGGATCTGAGACAAATGGCAAAACAACAATCGTCTTTGCGCTTCCCCTTGACTCTATGGACCAGTATGACAAGAAGTTTGTGCAGGGCGAAACCTATAAAGTTCTCTTAGCGTACGGGAAAAATGGTGCTGATGATTTTACCAGTATGCATAGCAAACGAACTGCTATTGACGTTGTTTTTAAGTAACCATCCGACCGCTGGCTATGGGGATAATAATTTATTGTTCCCATAGTTCTATGTTGGAGACGTCAGGTTCTTGCCATGCAACTCTCGGTAACTGATTTGTCCTGAAATATGAAGCGTTTGCATAAGGCTGATGTGGCGAACTACTGTGGTCTCCCTTGGTATGATATTCTCTATTTGTTGGCTTAACCGGACGCCTCGCGCAAGGGTGATGTGAGGAGAAAAAGGGCGAGAATCGAGGGTGAAGCCTTCTTGACTTAGCTTTGCATAAAGGTACTTCTGTAAGGTTAGTAAGGGAGGACTAGGGAGTAGTCCTACCCACCAAATGTCACCATCGCGGCGTTTGAAACACCCTAATTCATTAAATGTAATGGGGACGGGGGGAGTTTCTATCGTATCAAGAATAGTAATGATAGGAGAAAGATCCTTTTCTGCAATTTCTCCCAGAAAGATGAGGGTAAGATGTAAGTTCTCTTCCTTGGGAAATCTACCCTTTGTACAAACGGTCTTTATTCGATTCTGTTGTTCTCCTAAAAACCGTTGTACAGAGTGTGGAAAATTGCAAGCAATAAATAAACGCATAGATTATTGGACTGGCTTGCTGGCCAAACGTGATACAATCTCAGGCTGTGCTGCCTGCATCCGTACGGGGCTAAGGTTGCGCAAAATGAGGTTGAGATCGTCCAGAACCATTTCACCAATCTTATAGAAAGCTTGTGGGATACCACCGGCTCGGTGTGGAGAGAGGATACAATTCTCTGTTTTACGTATCCTGTGATCCTTATCAAAAGGTTCATAGGGAAAAACATCAGTCGCTGCCTTAAAATTCCCTTGGGCTATTTGATTGCTAAATTCTTCAAAATCTACAACGGCAGCCCGGCTCATGAGTAAAACCTTGGAGCCTCGTTTAATTAAGTCAAATTCACGTTTCCCTAAGAATCCCTGATTTTCGTTGGTAACTCCAGCTAATATAAAAATGAACTCACAAGAAGAGAGTACCTCATCGAGTGAAGCAGGGATGCAATTATGTTCTAGAATCACACTTTCAGGAAGCCAAGGGTCGTAAACTTTTACCGTTGTGTTGAAGGGACCAAGTAAGGGACGAAGACTTCTCCCTAAAAGACCAAATCCGATTAACCCTACTGTGGCACCAGTGAGTAAACGTGAATCATGATTCCCATCTACTACATAACGCTCTGTGCCTTCACGGAAACGCATATGTTCCCAAGTTATACCGCGACTCAAATCGATAGCCATTGCTAAAGCCATCTCGGCTACTGGTCTCGCGTATACTTCGCCACAATTGAGGACTCTGATATTGCGTTTAAAACATTCAGCATAATCAATATTCTGATAAAAATTCCCCTCTACATTGAAGATAACTCGTAAATTGGGAGCCTTATCTAGGCGTTCTTTAGGCATTGCTGTTTGCCCAATTATGGCGACGGCCTCGCATAGATGTGCATCAAACTGCGATGTGTCCATGTGTTCTTTGGAACTAGATATAACTTCAGCCACCTTAGTTAATTGCTTCCAAGTTTCTGCACTAAAGATTCTCTCTAATGTCTGGGGAAATGGGTCTGCGATAATTACTGGTTTTTTCTCTGCCATATATTCCTCACTTTTTTTAAAAAATAGATCTTACAGTATTAGGTACTAAACTTTTTCCAAGTTGGCTCAAGAGCTCCAGCTACAGACTCATACAAGGCAAATTTATCACGATAGATAGCACTGTTTTTAGTCTGTGGTTCTATAATAGGACCAAGATTTACCATCTGAGAAGTAGCCTCTTCAAGACTGCTATAGGTACCGCTAGCCACACTAGCTGCTAAGGCACAGCCCAAAGCTCCTAGTTCTGCAGTATCAACGGTCTGCACAGGCAGTTCGAACACATCACAAAAGATTTGTGTCCATAATTTAGATGCTGTAACCCCTCCAGCGAGGCGAACCGAAGTAGTATGAGAGCGATTGGCTAACAAACGGTTCAGGTGAACTTTGTGACCAAAGGCGATCCCCTCTAAGACGGCGCGAATCATATGAGAACGGGTATGGTGACTGCCTAGCCCTACCAGCGAGGCTTTCCCTTGGGGGTTATGATTAGCTCCATACAGGTAGGGCAAGAAGACGATATGCTGCTCGTTTGGTTTTATCTTTTCGGCCAGAGAGTCACAATAGGCGTATGGATGGACTCCTCGTCTTTTAGCTTCTATCCGTTCTTCAGCTAAAAACATATCAACAAACCAGGCATGGTTGCTGGCCGAAGTAGGGGAACTCTCTTCAATGATATAATAATCATCAAGACAGTAAATTGAATTCATCATGATACTACGATCCAGTACCGGCTTTTTACTAATGTATTCATTAATACTCCAAGTACCGGCTATAACCGCCACATGATCTTCATTGGTGATATCCATAGCTAGAGCACAAGCATCAATGTCAAACATGCCACCTGCCACAGGAGTCCCAGCCTTAAGACCCGTAAGCGCAGCTACTTCTTCAGTGATCGTGCCACATAATTGGTCCGATTTCACGAGAGGAGGGAGTGCCTCGACTAGGTGTTCTAAGTTGAAAAGTGCAAGCAAATCGGAGTCGAAACTTTTTGTAGCACAATTGAGTAAGTTGCTCCCTGAGTAATCGGTTATCTCCGCATGAGCTTTACCCGTTAAGCGAAAACGAATGTAATCCTTAACTTCAAAGATCCAACCCAGATTGTCTAATCTTCCTGGTTCATTATCCATAATCCAATTCAATAATGAAACAGGTTGGCAAGCCAGAATATCTTGAAATGTTTTTTCAAAGACTTTTTCTGCTGTACCATCTTGAGCCCAACGTTGTGGATATTCCCAAGCACGAGTATCGGTAGAGACAATGCCATGGCCGAGAGGCTTATTATCTTTGCCCCATAGGTATAACCCTTTGCCATGTCCCGTACAGGCGACTCCAGCTATCTCTTCAGCTTTAACGTTACTCTTAGCTATCGTTTCAGCAATGACTTTGACGGTTACTTGCCAGAGTTCTTCCATGTCGCGTTCAGTAAAGCCCGCTTTAGGGGTTATCATCCGCACCGACGAGGCTGCTCGGGCAACCTGCTTTCCTGTTTCATCAAAAAGGGCAGCTTTGCTGAGCGTGCCACCATTGTCTACACCGAGAAAATATTTATGCATCTATAGTCACTCCATTGGGTATAATAGTTGGTAAATTAACTATGTCTTGGTTACATTGGTGTGTGACAAAGAATCTTTGATCAGAACACCAAGTAAATTCATCACAGAGCAGAGGGGGGCCCTCGGGTAGTGCCACACCCTGCAACTCAAACTTTAAATATTCTAGCGCATCAACGGGATTCACAGAAAACTGAGCATATGGATATATTATTCTTGATCCTTGCTGTGAAATGACAAAGTCACGGTTTCCAAGCGGGCTTAAAGGTCCTCCTGGGTGATGAAGGTAGGCCGATTTAGCAAATCCTGGTAACTTGTAATCCTGTTCAACACGGTGGAAGATGGGACCCAGTGCAGCATAGAGATCTGATTCAATGGCACCTGCTCTAAATAGTGAGGCATATTTTAAGGTTGCTTTCTGAAGAGCTTCATGCACTAACAATTCCCGTTGAGTTGGTTCTTGACCTATCTTTACCAGCTGACTAGCAGAATGGAACATATCAAAATAACGGGCACCAATTACTAATTTAATAATGGCCCCCTCTTTAACGTAGGAGGCATCCTCAATTACAGGGTGTAGGTGAGTTTTCATTCCCGATAAGCCTAACATGACGAGGTTCAATTCAAGATGTCGCCGATGGTATGTTTCATAAACTAAGGTTCTGAGCTGCCATCCTGTCATCCCCACTTGCACCTGTGCGGCAATTTCTAAAAGAGCTTGGCGTGATTCACGTATCAGCCAAATGAGTTTATCCCATTGATTCCCAATTAATCCTTCAGCGAGAGGCGAGACGATTGCTCGCTCCAGCTCGACATAATCAGGGTGAGAGGGGGTAAGGATTGAAGCACTTTGCAAGTTGTCATCTAGTGTTCTCGAGTAATAGACGGAAACTGCACACTCCTTCCATATGCCTTGTTCCATGAAATCATGAATACGGCCAGACTCCCAAGGATCACTTAAGAATGTGATAGAGAATTCTGGTTCTATTTTAACAAGGGCTTGGACAGTAGTGGGGGTATGAGGAGCGATGTCAACGACTTGGTGGCGCATACCTGTCAGCCAACGCATTGCTCCCTCTGATTGTAGGTAAATTGCCCGAAAATTATGCTTTTTTAGCACTTTTTTCAAGTGTTCTAATTTTGCACAAAACTCCGCTTTTGTAATTGGTTTTGGACGTATCACGTTGAATTCCTCCCTCAATAACCGTAAAGCTGTTTACTATGTCTGTCAAGGAAATTAAGTGTTGAAATCGATTGCACAATCGATTTCATACTTGACAGCTCCATTTTCTGTGTTATTCTGAATGTACATCATAACAAAAGGAGATGTGTAGAATGAAAAAGATTATTGTTTTTCTGACCGTGCTTGCGTTGGTCTCAACTGCGTTATTTGCAGCTGGTGTACCTGAAGCAAAAGATGATGGGAAAATTACCATTGGAATGACTGTTCCTGGGTTACAATTTCCCTTCTTTATCACGATGCAGGATGAAGCTTTGGCATATGCTGAAGAGTTGGGAGTTGAATTATTGACTCATGACTCACAGAACCAATCTTCAATCCAAATGTCTGCAGTGGAAAACTTCATTGCTCAAAAAGTTGATGGAATTTTAATTTCACCAATGACCACCGATTCATTGGTTCCCGCAATCGAGGCTGCTGTAGCAGCTGGTATTCCTGTAGCAACTGTTGACCGCAAAGCCAATACTGACACAGTATTGATTCACGTCGGTGCTGATAACGTCGAAGGTGGACGTGCTGCTGCTCGATTTATCATTGAACAACTTGGTAATAAAGGTACTGTGATCCAACTCGAAGGTACTCCTGGGGCTTCAGCTGCATTAGACCGTAAAGCTGGATTCGATGAAATTATGAAAACTTCCAAAGTAAAAGTCTTGGTAAGCCAGACTGCTGATTTCTCCCGCTCAAAAGCTCAGAACGTAATGGAAAACCTGATGCAGGTATATCCTAAGTTTGATGCAGTTTTTGGAGCCAATGATGAAATGATTATTGGTGCTATCGAAGCTATGGAATCGGCTGATATAAATCCTGCTTCTAAGATAACCATTGGTTTTGATGCAACCACGGATGCTTTTTCTTATATGAAAGAAGGCAAATTGGATGCAACTATTGACCAATTCCCTGGCCGACAAGCTGGCAGAGCTCTTGACGTGTTAGTTGATTTCATTAAGAACGGAAACAAACCAGCCAGCGCTGTTGAATACATCAACCCACTGCCTGTTACTGAATAATTTACGACGAATTGCCATGGGGCTGGTTCAAGCCCCATGGACCTTTTTCCTGAGGAGACCTCCATGGAACGTTTACTAAAAATGTCGGGTATATCTAAATCATTTCCTGGTGTGAGAGCTTTATCTCATGTCGATTTTGACTTAATAAAGGGAGAGCTACATGCATTAGTAGGTGAAAATGGTGCCGGCAAATCAACTTTGATGAAAATTCTTTCTGGATTGTATAAAGCTGACGAGGGAACAATTTTCCTGAAAGGAAAAGAAATCGTCGATACTGGACTGCGTGAGATGATCCAGCTGGGTATTGGTGTTATCTATCAAGAGTTAAACCTGATTCCTTACCTTTCGGTGGCTGAAAACATCTTTTTAGGGCGAGAGCCTCGTACAGCTATCGGCACAATAGATTGGCCTCAGCTGTACGCTATGACGGAAGAGGTTTTAGCCCCTTTTAAGCTTGATATTAAACCAAAGCAAAAAGTTTTTGCCTTGGGGGCGGCCTACCAACAAATTATTGAGATTGCCAAAGCTCTTTCATTACAAGCTGAAATATTGGTAATGGATGAGCCTACAGCAGCTCTCGCCGGTAACGAAGTTGGTCGTTTATTTGAAATTATTGCCCGTTTGAAAAGTGAGGGAGTTTCTATCATTTACATCTCTCACCGCCTAAACGAAGTTCACGAGCTAGCTGACCGGATAACCATTCTACGAGATGGCGAACGAGTTGTCACCAAAGCACGCGGTGAACTAACCAATGATGAGATGATTAAGTACATGGTGGGGCGTGTTCTCGATGAACAATATCCCTATTATGATTCTACTGCTGGAGACGTGGTGCTTGAGGTTAAAAACCTCACGAAGAAGGGGGTTTGTGATCAAGTATCGTTTACAGCATATGCCGGTGAAATTCTTGGGTTCGTAGGCTTGGTTGGAGCCGGAAGAACCGAGATTATGCAGACTATCTACGGTTATCTAAAAAAAGATTCTGGTGAAGTTTTATTACATGGAAAGCCTGTTACAATTCGGAATTGTCGAGATGCCGTTATGCAGGGAATTGGATTGATACCTGAAGAACGCAAGCAACAGGGACTCATCTTGGGCATGAGTGTATTTGATAATGCGGCTCTCAGTGTATTAGATCTTTACTCAACCTTTGGCATATTACAGCGGAAAAAGATTACCCATGAAGTCAATACAATGATTGATGGAATGTCTATTAAAACTCCTTCTGTGCGGCAACTAGTACGTAACTTGTCGGGAGGGAATCAGCAGAAAGTAGTTTTGGCTAAATGGTTTATTCGTCATTGTGATGTCTATATCTTTGATGAGCCTACACGTGGTATTGATGTAGGAGCGAAGGTTGAGATATACCGATTGATGCAGAACCTTGCCAAACGCGGAGCCGCCGTAATTATGATTTCATCTGAATTACCTGAAGTTATGAATATTAGCGATCAAGTTGCAGTTGTCTTTGAAGGGAAGATTGTAAAAAAATTCAAGAAAGGCGAGTTGAACGAAGAAGATGTTATGGAATACTCCCTTGGTTTGCATGAGCAACAAGGAGCCTGATTATTATGTCGCAAAGGAGCAAGGTTAAAACTATGGGTGCAAAAATTGATTATAAACAACTGTTAAAAAACAACGGTATTCTTATTGTGTTTTTTCTTATCTGTATAGGGTTATCATTCTTGTCACCCTATTTCCTTACCATGAATAATATTTTGAATATTATTCGACAAACTTCAATTTATGGAATTATTGCGGTAGGGATGACTTTTGTAATTCTTACTGGTGGTATAGACCTCTCGGTCGGCTCTATCTTAGGTCTATCAGGAATGATTTGTGCCGGACTCATGAAAAACAACGAAATGAGTATATTCGTTGCTTCAGCTGCTGCCATTATAGTTGGTGGTGGTATAGGTCTACTCAATGGCCTCCTCATAACGATTGGGAAAATAGTTCCTTTCGTAGTGACTTTAGGCATGGTGACCATCGCCCGCGGGTTAACTCTAATTTATAGTTCTGGATACCCAATAAGTGGTTTTAGTAGTGAGTTTAGACAACTAGGAGGAGGGTATGTTTTAGGAATTCCTGTTCCTGTAATTATCTTGGTAATAACGGTAGCGGTGGCTTGGTTTATCCTTAATCATACTCGTTTAGGACGTTACACCTACGCTATTGGAGGCAATGAAGAAACCGTTAAACTATCAGGGATCAATGCCAATTTCTATAAAACCATGGCTTATGTGATTGTTGGTATTACCTCAGCAATAAGTGCTCTCATCTTAACCAGTCGTTTGAATTCGGCCGAAGCAATTGCTGGGCAAGGGTATGAATTGGATGTTATTGCCGCTGTGGTTATTGGTGGAACTAGCCTTTCTGGAGGGAGAGGTAGCATTATTGGTACCTTAATCGGAGCCTTACTCATCGGTGTAATTAACAATGGAATGAATCTTTTAGGAATTTCCCCTTACTTCCAACAGGTAGTAAAAGGTGGGTTGATTATTGGCGCCGTACTCTTAGACAGATTACGTGATGAATCAAATTAAAATTAATACATAAGTGAGGAATAATATGTCAAAACGTGATATCCACGCAGCTTTTGAACAAGGTAAAGGTATTTTTCGATTAGCTCCCAACTGGGTTCCCCGATCATTTTGTGTTCCCGGGCGAAGAATAAAACTACATCCAGATGATTATTATGCATTGGGTGGGAATCGAGGTGGCATTGACGAACGTTGGTTCAGTTCAACCACGCCAGCTGATAATGGACCTCTTACTGGTGAGTTTGAAGGGCTAAGCTTTTGTGTCTATGAAGATGGTGGTGAGACGAAACAATTCTTACTACGTGATGCAGTCGAAGAACTCAAAGGCGCTTTGATTGGCGAACGATTATGGAAGACATATGGGAAATGGCCGATGTTCTCCAAGTTCTTTGATAATAAAGGACCCCTACCACACCATATTCACCATCGCGATGAACATGCCGCTAATGTAGGGGAGATGGGGAAACCTGAAGCCTATTACTTCCCGCCACAGTTGAATAACCATGGGGGAGATTTTCCCTATACATTCTTTGGTTTGCAACCCGGTGTTACGCGTGAGCAGGTCAAAGAAGCCCTTATGAATTTCACCAAAGGAGATAATAAGATTACCGATTTATCGGCTGCCTATCGCTTAACTCCTGGTACTGGTTGGGATGTTCCGCCAGGGATTCTCCATGCTCCTGGAAGCCTCTGTACCTATGAACCACAAATGGCCTCTGATGTATTTGCTATGTATCAATCACTGGTTAATGATGCCATTATTGAAGAAGAGCTGCTGTGGAAAAACACACCCAAAGATAAGGTAGGTGATTTCGATTACCTTCTCGATGTTATCGATTGGGAAGCTAATATCGATCCATTATTTGCAGAAAACCACTTCATGGTACCTAAACCAGTACGTCCTGTGGTTGAAATGGCAGAATTAGGGTATGAAGAGAAGTGGATTGTCTATAAATCTGCTGCGTACAGTGCTAAAGAACTTACGGTACATCCTGGTGCTTCAGTTACGATTACTGATGCCGCAGCTTACGGCATGTACGTGGTACAAGGTCACGGTACCTTTGGTACTTGGGACATTGAGTCGCCAGCATTGATTCGGTTTGGCCAACTGACCTATGACGAATTCTTCGTCAGTGAAGGGGCAGCCAAAGCTGGTGTGCGGATTGTTAACCCATCGAAGTCGGATCCTATTGTAATTCTAAAACACTTTGGTGCAGGCAATCCAGATTTGAAATTATA
>CAZGDR010000009.1:21209-45507 GCA_964524755.1 uncultured Spirochaetaceae bacterium | reverse complement strand
TAAAAATTCATCTTCAATTGGTTTACGAATCATAGATTATAGATTACGCAACAACCACATTTTGTGCAAGTCTCTTGAACTCTTCTCCATCGATAACTTCTTTCTCTAAGAGGATTGTTGTTATTTCTTCCAGCAGTTCTTGGTTAGCTTTCAACTTAGCTAAAACTTCCTGATAACGTGAGTTAACAATTCTTGCTGTTTCGCTATCAATATATTCTTGGGCAACTTCTGAATATTCACGTGTGCCACCAAAACCTTGGCTAGTTGTAGAAGGAAGGGTAATATTTCTATAGCGCTCACTCATTCCAAACTCAGTTATCATGCGACGAACCAAATCACTGGCGCGAGAAATATCATTGCCAGCACCTGTTGAAATTTCACCAAAGATGAGCTCTTCAGCTGCACGTCCCCCGAGTAGGGTATCAATATTGCCTAACAGCTCACTCTCACTCATCAGGAACCTATCTTCGGTAGGGTACTGTAAGGTGTACCCTAAAGCACCTAGACCACGCGGTATGATAGATATTTTAGAAACTGGTGGAGCTCCCTTAGTCATATGAGCAGTTAAAGCATGACCAGATTCATGGTAGGCAACCTTCTTGCGTTCATCTTCATTGAGGATACGACTTTTACGCTGGAGACCAGCTACCGATTTCTCAATGGCCTCTTCAAAATCAACTTGAATAACACTCTTACGTCCTGCTCGGACAGCCATGAGGGCCGCTTCATTAGCAATATTAGCTAAATCAGCACCAGCTAAACCTGCTGCTGATTGGGCAATCTTATGTAAATCTACTTCGTCAGATAATTTTATATCTCTGGTGTGAATCTTAAGAATAGCATGACGTCCGTCTAGATCGGGCTTGTCGACTAAGATTTGGCGATCAAAACGGCCTGGGCGTAAAAGAGCCTGATCTAAGACTTCTGGTCGGTTAGTAGCCGCTAAAATAATGACACCGGTACGAGAATCAAAACCATCCATCTCAACTAAAAGTTGGTTTAAGGTCTGTTCACGTTCATCATTGCCCCCCATGCTGGCATGACTACGGGTTCTACCGATAGCATCAATTTCATCAATGAAGATAATACAAGGAGATTTTTCGCGAGCTTGGCGAAAAAGATCACGGACACGAGCAGCTCCAACACCAACGAACATTTCAACAAAGTCAGCTCCACTCATCCGGAAGAAGGGGACAGCGGCTTCTCCTGCTACTGCTTTGGCTAACATGGTTTTTCCTGTACCTGGAGGACCTACGAGTAAGACCCCCTTGGGAATCTTGCCTCCAATCTCTGTATATTTTTTAGGATTCTGGAGGAAGTCAACAACTTCTTCAAGTTCAAACTTACTTTCATCTACCCCGGCGACGTCTTTAAAGCGGATGCCGGTATCGCCTTCAGCTACAATCTTAGCTTTGTTCTGGTTGAAAGAGAGGACTCCCTGTCCTCCACCTTGCCCCATTTTTGCAAAAACGAACCGCCAGATTACCAAGAAGAATACCAACGGTATAATGTACCCTAGAAGCGTCGTGAAAAGACTCGGTTGTACAGGAGCTGTAGCATAATATTCAGTCCCGGTCTCGTCTAAGAGAGGAATAAAAGAGGGGTCGTTTACCGCATAGGTTGAAAAGGATTGGACGGTAGGGGCGCTTTGTTGTAGGCCATTATTTTGCATTGTTTGAACAACTTGCTCGCGGCTTACCGTATAGCCAATATAAGAATCTTGTTGTATTTCAACACGTACGATATTACCCGATCTAATCATGTCTTTGAATTGATTATAATCGACAGCAGTTACATTGGTACTACGGGCAAAAAAACTGTTAATAAGCAACATTGCCAAGATAATGAAGAGGAAATACCAAAATGAAAATTTGAAGCGTTTCCCAAAAATAGAAAACTTTCCGCTCTCTTTATGAATTCCCGGTTCTTTCTCGGGGCAAGGCTTACCTTTGCTCGTGTATTTTTGATTGTCTTGACAATCGTGATCTTTTTCTGCCATGTCTACCTCTTTAGCCGCTCTCTATTTTTAGGATGTACAATGTTCAATATACTCCTACTTCTCCTAATCGACAAATTAAAGATAGTAACCTATAGTTGTTTTATGAAATTAGATAACGCCGTCATCATAGTTACTGGAGCTTCTGAACGCCTTGGCCGTATGTTGGCTCTCGCCTTTGCCCAAAAAGGGGCTTCTGTTATTGTCCATTGCCATAGAGATACCATGCAAGCCGACGCTACTGTTACTCAAATAAAAGCAAACGGGGGGCGAGCTCTGCGTGTAGCGAGTGACCTCACTACCATGAGTGGTATTGAAACCCTCACGCAACAGACCCTTGAATATTTTGGTCAATGGGACGGTTTGGTAAACGCAGCATCTGTTTTCTCACATGTTGGAATTGATGTTCTCGATGTCACTCAATGGGAATTAGATCAGAGACTCCATGTACGAGCTCCTTTTTTCCTCTCTAAAGCTTTGTTCGATTATAAGAAAAGAAATAAATCTGCTGAGCGTGGCTGCATAGTGAATATTAGTGATACAGGAGTTCGTCATCCTGTTGCTAGTCGTCCCTCTTACTACAGTGCTAAAGGGGCGTTAGAAGAACAAGTCCGTGTACTCGGCAGGGCCTTAGCACCTCTAGTCAGGGTTAATGCTGTAGCTCCTGGTGCAATTATTCCAGCCAATGAAAATGATCTGTCCTATTTTAACGAACTTGAACATAGACTCCCCCTCCAAAAACTTCCCAGTCCTGAAGATGTCGTTGCCGCAGTTCTCTTTCTTTTTGACAATAATTCAATTACGGGAGAGACGATTGTGGTTGACGGTGGCGAACACCTTCTGTAGATTTCAAAGAGAGAGTGTGAAAAAAATTCACACAGACTCCTTATTAGCATCGTCTGCACACTAACTTTTAGTGCAACGATTGCGAATAAAGGTTGTACGCTATACTAGTATGTAAATTAAGTGCTTTTAGGGACGAAATACTCTCTTGGCATGCAACCTGCACGAATGTATGTATACAATTAGATGAAAAGGGATTCTTATGAATGGGAAACAATTAATATCTTTGCTTAGTATTTCTTTGCTGATGATTTTACCATTGGCTGCCACTGATTTAGAGACAGTCATTACCCAAGCCAAACAACAAAGTAGTACCATCCAAATGATTGAATTAAACAAAAAAAACAGTGATTTAGCACTCGACTTACGAGAAGTAGAGAATACTACTGGAGTTGCGGTGAAGGGGAGTGCGACGTTTAAAGAGGTTGATTTTGCTAAGCCAACATTTCCTCCAAGTCCTTCAGATTACCGCTGGAGCCTCATAGCCTCTCCACAAGTAGTTATAACTCTCCCTAATGACAGTGGTACCCAGATTATTATGCAAGTTGATCCAATTACTACGACGTTGCAGAATGATGGGTATTGGAGTGCGAGTCCTGCTCTTGGGGTGAGCCACACCTTTAAATTTGGTGATTCGGGAGATATCTTAAAAGATTTAGAGGTTACTCGCCAGAGGTTAGAAATTGATCAAGGGTATCGTCAACGTATATATGATTTTGAAACCTCTATATATACTAAAATATATGAGATAATTGGCTATGAGATGAGTTTGTTGAATACTGAGAGGGATCTCTATGTCATACGTACAAAGATTAATAATGCTGAAAAATTGAATACGATGACTAAAGGTTCAATTGCCTATCAAAATTTAGAGTTAGAATTAAATCGGTTGGAGAACACAAAGGCTGGAACTGCCCAAAAAATGGAGCTTGCTAAAAGCCAATTTAAACAAACTACTGGCTTGGATTGGCAATCTATAGAGAAGATTAGAGAAGCCGATCTCTCTTTCAAGTATCTTCCTACAGGCGATACAACGGTAATTTTAGCGGCCTTAGATCTGGAAATTTCTAAAGAGGAGCTCGCGCTCGCCCAACGTAAGACCACTACAGGGTCAACGGGAAAATCTGTGCCCAGTCTTACCATTGGTGGAGAGGCGGGCTTAAATTATACTAAGACAACAACCGATTCTCTAAAATATACTGCTCAGGGCCAAGCAACTTATTCTGATAAGAGCTTCTCAGTGGGTACTGGAGTCAACTTAGAAATATCCGATACTGGGAACGTTACTCCCTCTTTTACCATCAGTGGGAGCTGGCAGAACAATGCCACGAGTGCTAGAGATAGTCTGAATACTCAAGTGTTAGAGCAAAACGTTTCCATTGTGAGCCTTGCCTATCAAGAGGCTATGTTGACCTATCAGATGAAAGCAAATCAATTAGAAGCCGATATCCTGAATTATAAGTTAGATAAAGAGCAATTTGAACAGTCTGTCAAGTATAAAACGCAGGTTTTAGAAAAGGCGCTCACAGCTTTTGATAAGGGACTGATAATTCAATCCGAGGTTGATCAGGCTAGGCTAGATGTAGAATTGACTCATTATGAACGTAAAAGATACGCACTTGAGGCGTTAATATTGGAAAATAGAGCTAAAGCTCTGCAACTGTAAGCAAGGAGAAAGAGAGTACAATGGACGTCAATAATAAAAACAACGCAAAGGAAAGTACTGAAGAGCGGGTGCGCACAAGTCTAAAGAAAAAACGCCGGAAAAAGCGTATTAAGCAACTCATTACATGGATCATCGTCTTAGCCATTGTGGCTTTAGGAGTTTATAGTTACCAGTACTATAAGAGTAATGGATCTTTACCTTTTATTGGTGGTGATAGGGCCGCGGCCCTTGCCGGTCCGGTGGAAGAGCAGACAACAGTAGTACGCGAGGTTGAGTTTTCGCAAACTATCGATCTCAGCGGACACGTCGAACCATATGATGCACAAACAGTAGTATTTCGCGCCACAGGCGCGGTTACTGGTGTTTTTGTAAAAGCTGGAGATCAAGTTAAGAAAGGTGATCTGTTGGCAACCATCGATGATACTTCACAATCGTATAATCTCGCTAATATCGAGTCATTGATTGAAGAGGCCACCTTGGAAGGTTCTAAAAGAAAATTAGAGCTTTTAGAGATGCAGAAAACCATGGCCATTAACAATTTAGATTATACCAAAGCCTATGCTAATTTTGATGGAGTTGTGGCTTCAGTCTCAGTTGACAAAGGGGACTACTTCGCAGCTGGAGATAAGGCTATGATTATTATTGATCGTAGTAAGCTAAAAGCAACAGTAGAGATTGATGAAATTGATATCCAAAGTATCAAAATTGGCATGGATGCCGAATTGACCTTTGATTCTTTACCGGGGCAAACGGTTATCGCTCAAGTGACCGATATCCCCATGCTCGGGCGGACTACGAATCAAGGTATTGGAGTCTTGGATGTCGAAATTGTGATTGAAGAACCCTCAACTGCAATCTCGCCTGGATTTACCTTTGCCGGAACTATCAGCGCTGATGATATGAAGAAAATGCTTGTAGTACCGACCTCTGCGGTAATTTCGAACCGTCGAGGCTCTGATACCATACGCAAAAAGGGAGCTGATGGTAAAGCTGTAGCCGTTGAAGTTACCACTAAATATCTTGGGGAAGGGATGAGTGAAGTTCTCTCAGGTGATATTAAAGCTGGCGATACCATTTTTATGGGCGCAGCTACCAGTAGTCCCTTTAACTTTACGATGCCAAGTCCAGGAGTTACTCCAGGTAGTGGCGCTGGTGCAGGAAGGGCCTTTTAAAGGAATGCAACAATGGTAAAACACGTTATAGATTTATATGATGTCCGGCGCTATTTTATGATGGGTGAATTTGTTGTAAAAGCACTCGATGGGATTACCTTGTCAATAAATGAGGGAGAATTTACTGCTATCATGGGCCCCTCAGGGTCTGGTAAATCGACGCTCATGAACCTCATTGGCTGTTTAGACACCCCCACTGACGGTATTATACAGATAGATGGTGAAGAGACGTTGGGGATGAGTGAAGCTGAATTAGCCTATATTCGCAACCAAAAAGTAGGATTTATATTTCAGCAATTTAATCTCTTAGGCAAAATGAATGCACTCGAGAATGTCATGACACCATTACTCTATGCAGGGGTTGGAGTCAAAGAACGAAGAGAACGAGCACGGTCAGCCTTGGAACGAGTTGGTCTTGGAGACCGAATGAAACACAGGCCAAACGAACTCTCCGGTGGACAAAAACAGCGCGTTGCAGTAGCGCGAGCTCTGGTTAATAACCCCTCAATTTTACTGGCAGATGAACCTACTGGTGCCCTTGATACCCATACCGGCATGCAGATAATGGAACTCTTTGAAGAACTCAATGCTGAAGGACGTACCGTGGTGGTTGTAACCCATGACCATGAAGTTGCCAGCCGAGCTAGGCGTCAAATACGAGTTCGTGATGGCCTGTTGGAGGTTTAAATGATCTGGGAAAATATAAGATTAGCTTTTAAAGGGATGATGACCAGTAAGATGCGTTCCCTACTCTCATTGCTTGGTATTGTAATTGGAGTTGCGTCTGTAATTGCAATCCTTACACTGGGACAAAGTGCGACAAAAAGTATTACCCAGACCATAGTCGAAAGTGGGCTAGAGATGGTGACCATCTTCCCTATTCGATCTGAGAAAGCCTCCAACGAGTTTACTGAAAGTTTTGGTGATCGATTAATGAATAATGTACCTGATATCAAGACTGTACTACCAGTAAACTCAAGTACAGCTGTCATTCGAATCGGACAAAACTCAACAACAGCGACGGTGACAGGAGTTCTCTCATCATATGCCGATATTCTTGATTATTTACCCGAAAAGGGCTCTTTCTTCACGTTGAGTGACAATATGGCTAACCGTCAGGTGGTTGTATTGGGGGCCACTGTGGCTAACGATTTGTTTCCTGACGAAGATGCAATAGGACAGTATGTCAGTCTGTTTCGCAATCAAGCGAAAAGTTATCAAGTTATTGGAGTCATGCAAGCTAAAGACGCCTCTTTTAATCTTCAATTCGACAGTGGTGTGTTTATCCCCTATAATACCTATGCTCAGCGTTTCATAAAACCGACGATAGTCGGATCGTACGTTGTCCGAGTTGCTGATGGAGCTGACGCTCTCGTGGTCTCGGATAATATAACCGCCTATCTCGATGCCACCGTTGGATCGGATGCGTATCGTCTTTTCTCACCAGCGAGTCTAGCTGAAATGGCGGAACAAATTACGGGTACTTTTAGCTCCTTCTTGGCCGCAATTGCCGCCATATCATTATTAGTTGGTGGTATTGGGATTATGAATATCATGTTGGTTTCGGTAGCTGAACGAACACGCGAGATTGGAGTTCGCAAAGCAATGGGAGCCTCTCCTTGGGTAATCATGGGACAATTTATAACCGAAGCAATTGTATTGACTATCACCGGAGGATTGATTGGAATTGGGTTGGGAACCTGGTTGAGTTGGCTGGTGGCCGATGTTGTGGGTTGGAAACTCTATATTTCTTACTCTTCATTCTTATTTGCAGCAGGATTTTCAACTTTGGTTGGGGTATTCTTTGGATGGTATCCAGCCATGAAAGCTTCGAAACTCGATCCCATAGAGGCCTTGAATTATGAGTAAACTACGGCGCTGGACGTTTATAGAAGGGAAGGAGCAGATCTTTGTTATTGGAGGTCTGATTTTCCTTTTTATACTGCTCGTCACGTTAGTACTTTTTCTTTCACAGATCATTATTGAAAAAGAAAACACCCTCATGCAGTTTGAAGCTGAACGAGGGTTTGCTTCTTCCACTCTGCTCTTATTACAAGAAGAGCACTCTAGGGCTCTTGGCGCGATGCGAGAGGGGAATGTGCTAGGGTTGGGTGTTTATTCAAATTCAGGGAGGCTGCGACTGGGTCTTGGTTCAGTTCCCAACACCCTCCCGATCGAGCGGTTTAACGAAATTTGGCGTAATCGCTCAACAAATCAATGGAATCAAGGTGTAGCGAATTACAATAAAGAGACGGGGATGATTGAATATATCCGTTTTAGCCGGCTCACTATTGAAGTTGAAACTGGGGATATCATGTTGGAAGATGATGGGTATCTTCCTTCTCCACTTACTTTCCCAGATGTCCTCTATATTTTATTTGATGGCCAACAATATTACCGTAAAGTTATGCTGGTGCGTTTGCTCACAGGAGTAGCAGTTTTGGGGCTCCTTGCGTTCCATCTACTGGTGTATAGTATCTACCGGAGTAACCGTAAATACCGTGCTACGTTAGCCAAGCAAGAGAGCTTGGTAAATCTCGGTGAGGCTGCTCGTACGTTAGCCCATGAAATTAAAAACCCTCTCAGTGCTATCACATTGCAAATGGCACTGCTTAAGAAAACCTTACCAGCAACTGCCAAGGAAGATTTGATGGTCGTTGACCAAGAGGTACAACGGTTAATTCACCTCACCAATAAAGTTGCTGATTTTCTTCGTAATCCTGTCGGAACGCCCGAAAAAATGGATATTGTTGTCCTCCTTGAGTCGCTACGTTCAACGTTCCAAGATCGTATTACGATTGATCCAGCCTCCTTGCATCGTGCCTATATTTACTTTGACCCTGATCGGGCTCGCTCTGTGTTTGAAAACCTTATTAAAAACGCCTTGGAAAGTAGTGCTGAAGAGGACTTGTCAGTGGAGGTTAAGGTTACCCGAGACCGGCGCCATCTCATCCATGTGTTTATTAAGGATCGGGGTGAAGGAATTTCTGAAGAAAATCTAGAGAAAATATTTGATCCGTTTTTCACTACAAAGATACATGGTTCTGGCATCGGGTTGTCGATTTGTAGACAATTTGTGCGTGCCCAGAGTGGGAACTTAAAACTCTATGCACGAGAAGGAGGCGGAACCATTGCGGAAGTTATTCTTCCGTCTGAACATATTAAACATATGTAAGAGGGAACTATGAGAATTTTGATTGTCGATGATGAGTATAATATCCGTGAATTAATGCGTAAATATTTAGGCTTAGAAGGCTTAGAGAGTGATGGTGCCGAAAATGGCCTTTCGGCCCAGCGCTTATTGCGCGAACACCATTACGATGCCTGCTTAGTGGATTTGAAAATGCCGGGCATGGATGGCATCAGTTTAATCCGTTGGATCCGTCAAGAAGGATTTCGCATGCCAGTGATCATGATAAGCGCCCATGGTGAGATTCATGATGCTGTGACCGCCCTAAAAGAGGGTGCTCAAGATTACATTGTAAAACCCTTTGATCCCGAAGAGCTGACTATTCGTCTGCGCAAGTTAATAGAAGCTCAACAGTTAAGGATTCTCGTTGAAACCAAAACTAGGAGTACAGAGGGACTCGATGAGGGCTTGATCGGCAAGTCTCCCGCTATGCGTAAAATTAAGGAAGTTATAACGCGTATAGCTGATTCACCGGCTACCGTGTTGGTGACCGGAGAGAGTGGAACTGGTAAAGAGGTCGTTGCCCGTCAAGTTCATGCTGTCTCGGCCTACTCAGGGGGACCTTTCGTCGCCATTAATATTGGTGGGGTACCAGGGAATCTTTTAGAGAGTGAGTTGTTTGGTTATGAAAAAGGTGCTTTTACAGGTGCCTCTGGACGTAAAATTGGAATGTTTGAACTTGCCAGTGGTGGTACACTTTTCCTCGATGAAATTGGTGATATGCCATTAACGCTCCAAGTGAAAATGCTGAGGGTGCTCCAGGAACGTAAGATAACCCGATTAGGGGGCACCTCTCCTATGCCCATTAATGCTCGTATTATTGCTGCAACAAATAAAAACTTAGAAGAGATGGTACGTGATGGTTCTTTTAGAGAGGACTTGTTTTATCGTCTCAATGTAGTGCGCATTGAATTACCTCCACTACGGGAACGGAAAGAAGACATTCCTCTCCTGGCAGGGGTTATCCTCAATAAATTGAACCGCCAGATGGGACACCGCGTTGAAGGGTTGAGTGCAAGTGCCATTGAAGCTCTGAAAGCACATCCTTTTTATGGTAACGTGAGAGAATTGGAAAATATTTTAGAGCGTGCCGTAATATTCGCTGATGGGCCTATTATTCAACATGACTCGCTAGAGCTCCGCTCAAGTGTCTCTCGTCTTACTAATGAATCACCACTAATAAGTGGGAGTTTAAGTCCCTCAGATGATGATAATGAGCCAAAAAGTTTAAAAGAACTCGAAGTTGAGACCATTATTAGAGCACTACATCGCTGGGAAGGAAATAGGACTCGAGCTTCTGGAGAATTGGGGATATCACGACGAACACTGATAAATAAAATAGCCGAATACCAACTCGATTTATAATTACTAGCATTGACCTCTCTCGTGCACTACACTAGGATTCTCTGAGGAGTTTGCAGATGGAACACTTGCCACATTGGAATCTGGAGTCTATTTATCCAGGGATAGAGAGTGCTGAATTTATGCAGGATGTAGCGTCGTTGGGGACCTTGGTACAAGAATTATATAGCCAACTTGCTGACAGTTCAGCTCAAGCTTCCGACTTCAAAGGTTGGTTGCATGCTTTGTTAGAAACGTATCAATTAGCTTTAGATACAAGTGAAACGCTAGAGGCCTACGCTAATGCACTGTTAACTGTAAACACAAGCGATGAGAAGGCCATGCGGGGTTTGAATAAAGTTGAAGAAGCTATGCTGGAAATAAAAGCAGCACACGTGTTGGTCATTAACAAGATGGCCGAACATGAACCAAAAATAAAACTCTTATTAGAGAATGATACCGAGTTGATCCCTTTCCGTTTTGTCTTGAATGAATTATTGGTTGAACAAAAACATACAATGGAAGAGGCTGAAGAGGCACTAGCTGCCGATTTGAATCGTTCTGGAACTGATGCTTGGGCAAGGTTGCAGGAGGCTGTTTCATCACATGCAGGATGTGTGTGGGATGAGAAAACCGGGGCAGAAAAGTCTGTTATTCAATTACGTTCACTGGCCTTTGATCCCGATAGATCTGTACGAAAAAAAGCCTTTGAAAAAGAATTGAAAGTGTGGAAACAGCATGAAATTGCATTTGCCTATGCTATTAACGGAGTCAAGGGGACGACAATTACGTTAGATAAGAAACGCGGTTATCGCGATCCCCTTCAGCGAGCAACCATGCAAGCCAGAATTACCGACGAGGTATTAGAGCTTTTGATTAGTACGATCGAGTCTCATTTGCCACTCTTTCGGCGTTATTTGCGGGCTAAAGCACATGCCCTAGGACTTGAAAAGTTAGCTTTTTACGATATTTTTGCTCCAGTCGGAGGACTCAATAAACGCTATAGTTTTAATGAAGCTAAAACTTTTATTACCGATATCTTCACTAAGTTCCATCCACCTTTAGGAACTTTTACCAAAGAGGCCTTTGAAAAGGGTTGGATTGATAGTGAGCCGCGAGCCGGCAAGGTCGGAGGAGCGTACTGTACCTCTTTTCCATTGCGGAAAGAGACCCGTATTCTAGCCAATTTTGATTATAGTTTTGATAGTGTGTCGACCGTGGCGCATGAATTAGGACATGCTTACCATGATTATATCACCTCTGATTTACCAGCGTTGTTACGTAACTATCCGATGACACTGGCTGAAACAGCTTCAATCTTTAGCCAATTCATAATCTTTCAGGGGGCTTTACAGGATGCTAACACCTCTGAGAGAACAACCTTGATTGAGCTTTTCTTGCAAGATGCAACGCAAACTTGTGTTGATATTCTTAGCCGTTTTTATTTTGAGCGTGAATTATTCAAGCAACGTTCTGAAGGTGATTTGATGCCTGATCAACTCTCGGCAATGATGATTGAGGCCCAAAAGGCTAGTTATGGGGATGCTTTAGACAGTGAGGCTCTTCATCCCTATATGTGGGCTGTGAAGGGGCACTATTACAGTAGCGATTTATCTTACTATAATTTCCCCTATGCTTTTGGGCAATTATTTGGTTTGGGAGTATACCAACTATCGCAACTTGAGCCAAAGGGATTTGCAGAACGTTATGACGCCTTGTTATTACATAGTGGCCAGGATGCGGCCCCTGAGGTGACAGCAGAAGCTGGTATCGATATTACCAAAAAGTCTTTCTGGCAACAAAGTATGGCTGTCATAAGCCAGTACGTGGATGAATTTTGTGAATTAACGGGCTACGAGGGAGTGTAAATAGATGGTTTTAGAATTAGTAATAGAAAAATTAGTTGCCAAAGGTGATGGTCTTGCCCGTCACGAAGGGAAGGCGATATTTGTTTCTGGTGCCTTACCAGGGGAGCGGGTGTTGGCTACGATAACTGAAGAGAAGAAAGATTATGCGAGAGCTGAAGTCTTTGAGGTCCTTGAAGCATCTTTAGATAGAGTGGTCCCTGCTTGCCCCTATTATGGGGTATGCGGTGGTTGTGACTTGCAACATTTGAGTAGTGAAGCCCAGGCGCGAGAAAAAGAGAAGATTGTGAGAGAAAATCTTACTCGGATAGGACGAATCGATTGTGAAGATATTACTGTCCTCCCCGTTGCTGCAGCTGATGGTTGGGGGTATCGAAGTCGAGTTCGCTTGCATGCCGACTTAGAAGCAAGTCAGGTCGGGTTTTTAGGACGCATGAGTAACGATCTTGTCGATATCGAACATTGCCCCATCTTGTGTGAATCTTTGAATCGTCTCTTAGGCGAAAAGCGTCCACTGACGTTTAAAGCAGCTGCAATGCGTAGTGCCACTGAAGCGTGGCAGAGTCGTAATCCCTATCTTCAAGTTCCAGCCTTGGCGGGTGATACCCAAGTTTCACTGAGTAGTAGTGAAGTAGATATGGAAGTCTCTGGTAAGACGCTGTGGGCCGATTCGAATGTATTCTTTCAAGGTAATCGCCTGGTATTACCGTCGATGATAGATTTTGTAAAAACTTATACCAATGGATCTGAAATCCTTGATCTCTATGCTGGAGTGGGGACGTTCGCTGCTTTCGTTGAAGGCCCTAGGCGTAAAGTCATTGCTGTAGAGCGTGATAGTCGCTGCCGTGAACTTGCTAAGAAAAATGCTAAGGCCACTGAGTTTGTTGCCCAACCCATTGAGAAATGGATTCGAACCCAGCCTGGTAAAAAAGTTGACACAGTAATAGTTGACCCACCTCGTGCCGGACTCGAAAATAAGGTAGTGAAAGCACTAGCTGCATTGAATCCAGCCTCTATTGTATATGTCTCGTGTGATAGTGTTACTTTAGCACGTGATTGCAGCCGCTTGTATGAACTAGGGTATAAAGTAGACACGTTGCAAGTCTTTGATCTCTATCCCCAGACTTCCCATGTTGAAGCGGCTGTACATCTTAAGCCCGTCTAATCATTTTCCGTAGAGGCGCGGAGAGGGAGTTTTGACAACAAAAAATTCACAGATAGCGTCTTGTTCGTTGCGTATTTTCATGGGGGTATCAAAGGGAATATTGACGACTGTCCCGCGACTATAATGGTGGGGCTCTTGTTCTCCCAACTCTAAAGTAAGGGTCCCTCGCACTATAATCATGTGCACATATGAGTTGGCGCGATGATCAGGTACTTTTTCCCCTTTTGGTAACACGATATGATTTATCATTACTGGATCATCATCAATCAATTTTTCGATGTGTTTTCTTTCTTCTGTTGCATACGTATAAGTTCGTTCAATCATGGAGCTCTCCTGTTACATTCTTTCAACCATGGTCAATTTGGTTGTTATAAGGTAAATATAATCAAGGAAGGCCAATAAGAGAAGTGGATCGTAATAAAGATGGTTGCCCTCTGCTTCTAGTCATGTTTTTTATACGTTTCTATGGTATTGTAGAGTGAATTAGTGGGTATGGGTAAGTGCGAAGAGGGGATGTTAACTAGTAAAGATGAAAAAAGTGTCGGTATTCAGTATTCTCAAATTTCTTCCTCTGGTCACTTTGCTTGTAGTGGTAACTGTGTTTGTGGCACGCAACGGAGTATCGGCAATAGATAATCTCGTAGAAAAATTTAGTGATCGACTCTGGCTCACCGCAGCGGCTTTTATGGGATTGTTTTTACTCAAGTCAGTTTCATTTGGTTTGCCCTATACTCTTTTATATATCGGAATTGGTTCTCTCTATCCCCTTGAATGGGCTATTGCACTCAATGTTCTGGGTATTGCCGTGAATATGCAGATTCCCTATTTGATTGGGAAATATGCTGGTAAAGGCTATATTGAACGGTTGATAATAAGATTTTCTCACTTCGAAAAGTTAGAGGTCTATAGCCAACGCTCAGGGATATTTTTTACTTTTATGGTAAAGTTTATTGGACTCATCCCGCATGAGATTTCTAATATCTTCCTCGGTTCACTGCGCATTCCTTATTTACAGTATATGGCTGGAGGGATTTTGGGATTACTACCAGGTATGGTTGCTACGACTTTAATTGGTTCGAGCCTTAAAACACCTGGTTCCCCCATGTTTATTATTTCGGTAATTGTTGTTGTTCTTCTATCGGTTATTTCTTTTGTGATATACCGCAGGCAGGTTAGACCCAATTCACCATGAATATGATATACTGATGATGGTTGGGGAGTTTGGATTGGAGGCTAGGTAATGGACTTTTTACAAAACATGGGAATCGGACTCTATTTTATTATTTTCTTTGGAAAGATTCTTGAAGTAACAGTATCAACAGTACGCATGGTGCTTATTAATCGTGGAGAGCGGGTAAAAGGTACCATTATTGCTTTTTTTGATATTTTGCTATGGCTTGTTATTACTGGAACCGTGCTACAAGGGTTCCAGGAAGATCCCTTACGTATAGTGGTCTTTGCTTTAGCTTTCTCAGTTGGTAATTACATGGGATCGTGGTTTGAAGATAAATTAGCATTTGGCCTGAGTTCGATTCAAGTTATTGTTCCAGAATCAGAAGAGAGTAAGAACCTCGCTAGTGTATTGCGAAGTGAAAGTTTTGGAGTAACGGTAGTCAAAGGTACCGGTCGCAGCGGAGAGAGAGATCTATTGTTATTGCATCTCAAACGGAAGCGCATTGCTGAAGCCATTAATCTAATCAATGAACATTTCCCTGGAGCTGTTATCGTTGTAAACGACTCGCGAGTGATCAGTGGTGGGTTCATCACTAGAAAATAGCATGTGCCTTTTTACGCCAATAGGTAAAACCATATGCCTATCTCGACTCATAGTCACACCCACGTGAGTATGTTACACTATTCATGATTCCTTTCTGAGAGGAGGATCCGTGAATGAAAGATGGGTTTATACAGGTGGCTGTGGCCACTCCACTACTCCGTGTCGCCGATTGTCTCTATAATGCTGAGCAGACTATTCATTACATGCAGCAAGCGCAGAAACAAGGAGTGGTTCTTTTAGCATTTCCCGAACTTGGTTTAACAGCATACACCTGTGGTGATTTATTTCACCAGCCAACATTACTGCATGGTGCACTTACAGCTTTAGAGCGTATTGTAGAGGCTTCATCCCATGTGGATGTTATTACCGTGGTAGGATTACCTCTTGTTTGGCAGGGGAAACTCTACAACTGTGCAGCAGTTGTTCATCAGGGGGAAATTCTTGGCATAGTACCAAAAACACATCTAGCCAATCATAGAGAGTTTTATGAAGCGCGTTGGTTTACTTCTGCTCCAGCTGAAAATGGGTCAATTGAGATTCTTGGATGTTCTTGTCCCTTTGGAACCGACCTTATTTTTCGTTCTTCACACATCGAAAACTTTACTTTTGCAATCGAAATTTGTGAGGATTTATGGGTTGGATCCCCGCCTTCAAACCGACATGCACAAACAGGTGCTTTGATTATTATAAATATATCAGCAAGCAATGAGTTAGTAGGGAAAGCCTCTTATAGAGGCCAACTCGTGAAGGGGCAATCGGCTCGATTGATGGGTGCCTATCTGTTTGCCAATGCTGGCAGTGGAGAATCTACCACTGATATAGTTTTCGCTGGTCACAACCTAATTGCAGAAAATGGGAAGGTACTTAAAGAGAGTGATGTTCCTTTTGAGGGGATTTTGACGAGCGAGATTGATGTGAACCGGTTAGCTAGTGAGCGCATGCGTAGTACCACGTATGCAATGCAGAGTGGAAAAAACTATGCTTTTATTGAGTTTTCACACCCCATTACAGAGACAAAACTTGCTCGTGAGTTCAAACGTCATCCCTTTGTACCACCTGCGGGACCAGAGCGAAATGGTCACTGCAAGTCAATACTGATGATCCAATCTCTGGGGTTGGTGAAGAGATTAGAGCATATTAAAGCTAATAAGGTCGTCATTGGGGTTTCTGGGGGGCTCGATTCAACTCTAGCCCTCTTAGTCGCTGTGGAGGCTTTTGATCGTTTGAAGCTAGATCGAAGTGGTATTATAGGGATTACGATGCCATGCTTTGGGACGACGGCAAGGACACTAAAGAATGCAGAGTCTTTAAGTGCTGCCCTAGGTGTTACCTTGCGTAAGATTGATATCACGGCAGCTGTGTTACAGCATTTTAAAGATATTGGACACGATCCTGCTGTGCACGATGTGACGTATGAGAACACACAAGCTAGAGAACGTACACAAGTACTCATGGATATTGCAAATGCTGAATCTGCAATTGTGATAGGGACGGGTGATTTATCAGAACTGGCTCTTGGCTGGGCCACCTATAACGGAGACCACATGTCGATGTATGGAGTGAATGCTTCAGTCCCTAAGACCCTGATTCGTCACTTGATTGACTATTATAGTGAAAAGAGTAAGGCGAAGCCTCTTCAAAAAGTATTGCTTGATATTTTAGCTACTCCGGTGAGCCCAGAACTGCTTCCAGCTCGTAATGGTGAAATTTCCCAGGTCACTGAAGAAATCGTGGGACCGTATGAACTGCATGACTTTTTCCTTTACTACACTATTCGTTGGGCTTTCGAACCCCAAAAGGTGTACCGTTTAGCTAAAATCGCTTTTAAAGGACTCTATGATGATGCCACCATTTTGCGCTGGTTAAAGCTGTTTTATAAACGGTTTTTTGCCCAGCAATTCAAACGTTCTTGTTTGCCTGATGGACCAAAGGTAGGTTCTGTGGCGTTAAGCCCACGTGGAGACTGGCGCATGCCAAGTGATGCCAGTGCTGCAGTTTGGTTGAAAGTTCTGCAGGACATGTAAAACATGTTATTAATTGCTGTGTAGGAGTTTGACGTTTTCGGTAAATTTGTAAATCTATCTAAAATAAGGAAATCCTTAAAAATCTCCTCATTTTTTGTATCCTTTTGCCTCCTAATGTTGTTATGTTATATGCTATGTGTCTTATATAACTATTACATAAGGGGAGAGTAGGTTACCGATTTATGCGCAAAAATTTAGTTTGTTTCTTGATGATTATGCTAGCTATTCCAACTTTGGTTGGTGCGCGTAGTTTTATTGAAGTTGATTTAGGGATATCAGGGATTTATCATACGCATAACCCTGATACCATGGAGATGTTTTTAGATGGCATGACCAGAGGTGAGAATTGGACGATTGGTGTGGGCATAAATACCCGACTTGCATTGTTCAATGTCTCTTTTTTAGCAATGGTTCCGAATGGAGGACAAGCTGGACAGAAGTTGAACTTGCTTAGTTCTTTGGCTTTTGACATTCCGTTGGTTACCGATGCCCTCTATCTAAATATAGGGGGTGGGTTAACAACCGACTTCACCTTTCCTACTGAGGATTCTGAAGCTTTAATTTTGAATCGTCCAGTGGCCGATGTGAGCTTTAATGAGGTGTTGTATCAGTCACCATTGCATATGAAATATGGACTAGATGTTCTGATTGGTTCAGCTAAAGTTGGTTTGTTTTATTTAGTTGATACTAAGGCGACGATTGAACGGTTAGGCGAACCTGGTGGATGGGCCGACCTTTTTGTTTCATCTGGTAGTGATAAAGTTGGCCTAATGTTGCAACTGGCATTGTTTTAGAAGTTAATAATATGAAACCTTGTGGTTTTATATGGTATAATATTTTCACGAAATAGGGAAAAAATCCCTAAGAAAGGAGTATAGGAATGAGAAAGAAAACATTAATGGTTTTATTAGTTGTACTTTTTCTAGTTCCAGCAGGACTTTTTGCTGGTATATTTGATCTCAGTATTGGAGCAACTGCACAGTATAATGGCATAATTGGCTCTGAAAATGCTACCTGGGAAGAAGGGATGAGTGAAATTGATAATTATGAATTTGGCCCAGATATCCGCATGCGCATTCTCTTCGCTGAGGTAGATATTGCTGCGCTCTATTCTAGTACAGATACGGGCCACAGATTATCTGGTATTGCCACGGGTGGTGTTTCACTTGATCTGCTCGGATTGCTTCGCCTTGGTGTAGGAATGGGTCCAAGACTCTCCGTCACTTTTGACGACGATTGGTCAAATGCCCAAGCATATGGTCCAAATAATGTCGCGATTTCCGGAGGTTCAGATTTTGGCACCGCATTCATGAATGCTCCAATGTCTTACCGAATCACAGCAGACCTCAAGTTAGGTAAAATCCTCCTTGGCTTGAACTACACGATTGATTCAGACGGATTCACCTTTGAACAGTCGAATTTTGATCAGTTGATGCCTAATTTCGATAATGGTGGTAACCTTGGCGCTTCGGTATTGTTTACCCTCTTCTAGCTTAGTGATTGTATGATGTACTGGCCCCGTGCTGCAAACACGGGGCTTGTTTTTGCCGTGGGAGACGAAAATTTTGCTAAAAAGAATTGCTAGTGTTTGTATGTTAATTATGATCATCCCCGTCTTTGTGATGGCTGGCACCTATTTTTCCTTGGGGTTTGGGTCAATTAATCAACTCCAATCTAATCTTGTAAACCCAGAACCTAACCTTGCTACAGTTGTAGATGTTACTAACTGGGCCACAGGTGCAGAATTACGCGCTAAAGTCTTGGGTTTACATATCGATGGGTATCTCTTGTTTCAACAAGGAGAGATTGTTGATGTAACCGAGCAGGGACGACCTCTCTTTGCGGATGGTATTTCACAACGCCTATTTGGTATGTTGGGTGTTGGTTGTTCAACTGAAGTTGCGACAGCTACGACCTTAAGCCTCATGGCCGGTTCTCTTTTGGGCCTTAATGTTAGCCAAAATTATAACGCTATCTTTTGGGCTGGAAGTGAGGACAATGTATGTACGCGGGGGAATTGGGGTGAATTCTTATCTCAAATTCCGCTTGCCTATAGGATGCGTTTCGATATTAATCTCTCCCGCTTCTCCTTTGGAATTCATTATCAGGTGCCTTCACAGGGATTCTCCTATGCACAAAATTCTTGGGCAGCTTTAGAACCTGATTGGCAACAGGGGCGTATAGGGGCCTCGTTTATTACCACAATCTTCTAGAGAGGTGACAACTAGTGGTGCTTTCCAAAGTATGGTAAACTGAGCAACGATTGGGAGAAACTATGCGTAAATTTAGTTTATTTGGTTCACTTTTGAAGGCGCTCTTGTTAGCAATCATTGCCTTTTTTGTTATCTACTTCTTTGTACCTTCAGTAGCAGAGAGTTTTTTTGGTTTTAGTTATCGTTCATCGCAAGACTTAAAACAATTGAAAAGTGCTGTTACGACTATTTTAGACGAAGCAAAGGTTCCTCGGGTGGCGATAGATGATTTTCTAGCTAAAATGGATAGTGCCGAATTTAGAGATGATTTGCGTCGCGCCTCCGCTACAGGCAGAGACGCTGTGGTCAACACGCTGGCCTCAGTCGGTAAAGGCATCGATTTTGTAAGTTTTGAGAGTTCCCAATTGGGAACGAAGCTTTCTCATGGGTTTTCTCAGTTAGGAACATTTACTTCGAAACAGTTGAAATCATTGCAGAGGTTACTCTCGGGCACATTGGATAATTTCTGATGCAGATAACATTTTTAGGAACTGGAACTTCGCATGGGGTACCCCGTATAGGGTGTTCTTGCGCAGTTTGTACCTCTAATAACCCCAAAAATAAACGTTTTAGATCTTCTGTCTTGGTAGAAGAAGGCGATGACGCGATCATCATTGATACTGGCCCTGAGTTTCGCTTACAGGCCTTACGTAGCCAAATTACCCACCTGAATGCTATTTTCTATACACACAACCATGCCGATCACATGAATGGCATAGATGATTTGCGGGTGTTTTCAGAAATAGAACCATTAAAGGTCTTTGGTCCTGAACAGGTGCTTAATGATATTCGCCAACGGTTCCCTTATGCGGTGGGAGAGAACTCTTGGCGAGGAGGCCTTCCACAGTTGGTGTTAGGAGGGGTCCCTCCCGAGGGAGTCGTGATTAACTCGCTTCGTTTCATTCCGATCCCGTTGGTTCATGGGTGTCGCCAAGTGTATGGATATCGTACCGGAGGTTTCGCCTATCTTACCGATTGTAAGGAAATACCCGCAGCAAGCTTGTCTTTATTGGAGGGGCTAGACATACTAGTGATTGATGCGTTGCGTTATAAGACACATCCAACCCATATGTCGGTCGATGAGGCAGTAGCTACGGCACAAGCGATAGGCGCTACAACTACCTATGTTACCCATATTGCCCATGATCTGGACCATGAAGAATTAGATGGGTACCTACCCGACTCGATGCATCCTGCGTATGATGGATTATCGGTACGTGTTTCATCGACCGTAAAAGGAGTTTCCTATGTCTGACTTACCAAGGCCGACACTCTATGTCATAGATGGATATAGTTTGATTTACCGTTCCTATTTTGCTTTCATCAATAATCCACTACGCGATATTGAAGGGAATAATGTTTCTGCTTTATTTGGTTTTTTTAATTCTTTACTGATGGTAATTCGAGAATATAATCCCGATTACCTCGTGGTAGCGATGGATACAGCTGCACCAACATTCCGCCATGAGCTCTATGAACCTTATAAAGCCAATAGAGATGCAGCGCCTGAAGATTTACATGCTCAAGTACCCCGTATCAAAGAAATTTTAGCAGCCGCTAATATTCCTCAAATTGGGATTGATGGATGGGAGGCAGATGATATCATAGCCTCTTTAACTCGTTGTGCTGAAAAACAAGGCCTTTCTAGTGTCATGGTCACAGGCGATAAAGATCTACTGCAGTTAGTGGGACCTCATATTACAGCCCTTCGCCCTCCACGTCGAGGGGGGAAAAGTTATCGGATGGTGGGTCCTAAAGAAGTAAAAGAGGAGTTCGGCATTGAAGCTACCCAGATGGTAGATTATCTAGCACTCATTGGTGATAGCTCTGACAATGTCCCTGGTGTTGCTGGGATTGGTCCAAAGGGAGCTGTGAAGCTCTTACAGGAGTTTAAGGATCTCGATGAGATCTATACCCATGTTGCTGATTTATCTCCAGGGGTGTCCAAGCGGTTACAGACTTCCAAAGAGATGGCCTATGTAAGTAAAACACTTGTAACGCTTCGTTCAGATGTGGTTGATATCACTAATTTCGATACCGATCGTTTCAGAATGGAGGCGGTAGATTGGGAAAAAGCTATCCCGTTGTTGGAAGCGGCTCAGGCTCGATCATTGATTGCAGCTATCATGGCCAATTCTGGAAAAAAGATGAGTGATGTGGTTTTACAGGAAGAAAATACCTCTTCTTGGGCCAAGCCTGGAGTTTATCATGCGGTGACCAGCATTGAGCAATTAGCCCAACTATTAGATGAAATGGCTAAAAGTGGTCGAATGGCCTTTGACTTTGAGACTACCGATATCGATGAAATGGTAGCACAGCCAGTAGGGTTCTCTTTTACGAACCGTTCATTTGAAGCTTGGTATGTGCCGTTAACGGCTGGTGGGAAAGAGGTCTTGCCAGTTGAAGAGGCTAAGGCATTGCTGAGAAAATGCTTGGTTGAGCAGAACACAGCAATCGTTGGCCAGAATCTAAAGTATGATTACAAAGTGTTGGTGCGCTGGGGAATTGATCAAGCCAATGTAGCTTTTGATACGATGGTTGCGGCTTGGGTGTTAGATGCCGCCAGTGGTACGTATAATTTAGATTATCTAGCGGAGCGGTACCTTGATGGCTATAAAACGATACCATACGCCTCTGTTGTGCCCGACAAGCAAGGACAGTTCTCTGATGTTGCCTTGGACGCTGCCGTAAATTATGGAGCAGAAGATGCCGATATCACTTGGCGCCTGTATGAGATTTTTTCAAAAAACTTAGCTGAACGGGGTATGTCAACGTTGTTCGATACAGTCGAAATGCCCTTAGTTCGCATCCTTTCCGATATGGAATTAAGTGGAGTACGTTTAGAAGAGAAAAAATTGACAGAATTTGATAAAGAGGTAATAGAACGATTAGCTACGATCGAGCGTAATATTTTTGCTGAAGTTGGACATGAGTTCAATATCAATTCAACTAAGCAGTTGCAAGAGGTGTTATTTCAAGAAAGGGGTTTGACTCCCATTAAGAAGATAAAGACTGGTTATTCAACAGCAACTGACACCTTAGAACAACTAGCTCATGTAGATATCGTCCCTAATTTAATTTTACAAAACAGAGGGTTGGTAAAATTAAAAAACACCTATATCGATACGTTACCCAAAATGATTAATGAAGAGACAGGAAGAGTCCATACCTCCTACACGCAGACCGGCACGGCGACGGGGCGGTTATCAAGCCGTAATCCGAATTTGCAAAATATACCGATTCGAAATGATGATGGCAGAAGAATTCGCGATGCCTTCGTCCCTGCGGCAGGCCATATCTTCCTTTCGGCAGACTATGCCCAGATTGAATTGGTCGTTCTTGCCCATTTAGCCGATGACCCAGGGTTAAAAGAGGCTTTCTTACAGGGTGAGGATATTCACACCCACACGGCAGCACTCATCTTTGGTGTCCATCCTGATCTTGTCTTATCTGAACAACGGAGGATTGCCAAGACCATTAATTTTGGAGTTATGTACGGCATGTCTGCCTTCAGACTCTCTAATGAGTTGCAAATTCCACGTAAAGAGGCCCAAAATTTTATCAACAATTATTTTGCTCGTTTCTCCAACGTAAGTAAATTTATGGAAAAGGTGCGTGAAGATGCCAAACGAGATGGAAAAGTTGCGACGCTGCTTGGTCGAGAGCGAGCAGTTCCAGAAATCACTAGCCGTAATGGGATGGAGAGAGCCGGGGCTGAACGCATTGTGGTCAATACAGTAATTCAAGGATCTGCTGCTGATATCATGAAGTTGGCTATGATCAATGTGGTAAAGGCTATGTGTGCACAGCAATTACAGAGTAAACTGTTGCTACAAGTACATGATGAATTAATATTTGAGGTGCCAGAAGCAGAACTTGTGCAGATGCAACGAGTAGTGAAAAAGGAGATGGAAGAGGCGTATGCACTCTCTGTCCCCTTAAAAGTAAGTATGGAAGTAGGCGCTTCATGGGGGGAAATGCATTGATTACGATTGGGCTGACTGGAAAATATTGCTCTGGTAAGAGCTTTATTGCCGCATTGTTTACTCAACGTGATTTTGCTGTGATAGATGTTGATGCATTAGGGCATAGTGCTTTGCTAGCGGTGAAGGAACAGGTGGTGAACACCTTTGGAAAAAGCATCCTAGCCTCTGATGGAACTGTTAACCGTAAGGCGTTAGGGAAAATTGTTTTTGCCGATCCAATTAAACTAACTATGCTTGAAGCTCTTGTTCACCCAGCTATGGTTGCTACCTGTAAAGAGATGATTGAGGAGTATAGAGCTCAAAAGAAGAAAGCTGTAGTGATCAATGCAGCTCTCTTACATCGGATGCAGCTTGATGCGTTGTGTGATTTTGCCTGTTTCGTTTATGCTCCAAATCTGATAAGATACATACGTGCTGTACGTAGAGATAAGGTCACAATAAGTTCTTTCCTACGTATCGCCAAGGCGCAAAGGGATATTAGTCCCACACGCTTACTGGGACCATCTTCAGTCTATATTCTAGATAACTGGAGGGGGGATGCATTTATACATCGACAAATGGACGAGTTTTGCGCTACTATAGGCATATGATTTCAATTATTGAAGATAAATAGGAAACAGCGGGTTATGAGAAAAAATGGTATTTTTATTTTATTAGGTGTAATTATCTCGCTAAGTATCTTTGTGGTAGCTGGTATTCTTTATTTTCACCCAGCAGTGGAGGCTAAACGAATGCAGCCGACTGCAGTCCAAACTCCTCAGACACCCACAGCAGCACAACAGGTTGAAGTAAAGAAACCTATCCAGACCCCAAAGCCGAAGGTCCAAGAGGTTCCAAAAGAGATTGAAGAGCCAGTGGTAGAAGAAGAAGTACGTAAACCAGAAATTGCCAAACCCGCTCCAGTGAAAGTGGTTGCAACAACATATACTGAGCCGGAGGTAGAAGTAGAGGAAGAACTAGAAGTAGAGGAAGAACTAGAACTAGAAGAAGAACTAGAAGTAGAGGAAGAACTAGAAGTAGA
>CAZGDR010000009.1:15760-21109 GCA_964524755.1 uncultured Spirochaetaceae bacterium | reverse complement strand
AGGAAGAACTAGAACTAGAAGAAGAACTAGAAGTAGAGGAAGAACTAGAAGTAGAAGAAGAACTAGAACTAGAAGAAGAGTTACCCCTCATACCTACTCCCGAAACACCATATCGAACAATCAAGGCTATTCCTGGCCCACCTACAATGGATTTTTCAGCACAATTATTTTTGCCAAAAATCCCACGTAAACCGGTGCCGGTACAAGTAGAGATGGAAACAGAAGTGGAGACGGCTAAAGAACGGATAGCGCCAAAAGTTGAATTTGATGGGCGACCAATTATGCGTATTCCTGCGCCTCCTGAAATAAATCTTTCGGTGCTTGCCCCTATACCAGCAATTCCTAAGAGGACAAGAGTTGTGCAAGCTGTGGAAAAACAACGCATACAACCTCAAGTGGACATTGAGGCACGCCCTGCGCGTTATGCTCCAGTTCTAGCTGATACCAGTATGGTGGTTCTCCCACCTATAGCAAAACCTGATCCATCTACCTACATCTGGACACCTGTGGTAGTTCCAGAAGGTCCTGAGATATATACTAATCCAGTTTTATTTCAGGAGGAGGCTATTGATCGGCGGCGATCAGCAGTGGATGAAGTGCTGGAAAGTTTAATTTGGCCTTAGAAAGGAAAGGCTACTCGCAATAGAGTAGCCTTTTACATTGATTTTATTTACACATCATCGTGGGGTTCTCCACGCGTAACCTTTGACATCAAAAAGAATGCGATGAGCATGCAAACTGCGGCGAATAAAAATAACGATCCATAACCAAAGATATCGATTAGCCCTCCGGTAATTGGGGGTGCTACGATTGAGGCTAGCTGTGAGAAGAAATAATAGAGTCCTGTGTAGATTCCCATATTCGTATAATCAGCCATTTGCCATAGCATGGGAAATGAGTTTGTAATTACAGTTACCCAGAAAGAACCAAAGGCGAACATAAGTATCCAAAATGGAATCATGCGCAGATTCTGAGATATTCCTTCAGCGGTGAAAATTACGCTGTGAATAAAAATGAGTACTAAAATAGTAATAAGTCCTAGTAAAGCAATTCTAATGGTCCTCTTGCGACCATGGCGATGGGCAATGAGACCGCTTGGAATAGCAAAGATGGCATACGCAATACCTACCATTCCAGCTGCTAAAGCAGCACTACCTGGAGAAGTCTTTAATATTTCAACCGAATACTTTCCTACAAAGGGGAGGACCCCTTGATACCCAATGAACCAGAACAAGAGGGAAATTAAGACAAAAAATGCACTCTTGTCTTCTTCTCCAAATATTTGTTTTAATGATTTTAAGATGGGTATTTTTTCTTTGGCAGCTTTTTCTTGCTGTCCATTTTTATTCTCTTTTACGAATAGGAAAAGTAGTAATACCGCAAGTAGTACGAGTACACTGGATAGAGGAAAAGCTAAGATATTATCCGTGGGTCCCCGTCCTGGGAGATCAATTTTTACGTTCATTAATTGAGCTAGTCCGATTGTTCCCACTATAGCTGCAATGCCCCCCATGGTATTGATCACCCCATTAGCCTCTGAACGAATTTCACCGGGGACCAAGTCGGGCATAAGAGCCACTACTGGCCCACGCACCGATTGTTTGAATAGGTTCAGAGCAAAGATGAGAATAATAAGGAGTGTTAAAGAGGAGAGTGCCGCAAAGGGGATTAATCCAAAAGCAAAGGCGCTCAGAGGAAGGAGCGTAATGATAAAGGGCATCCTTCGACCAATTCTAGTTTGAGTGCGATCACTGATGGCAGAGAAAATAGGGATAAGGAAGATTGCAAACATATTGTCTAGTGTCATGACGGCACCGATGAGTGCATTTGATTCGATATAACGACCGAGGAAGATTGGGATGTAGGTATCATACAAAGGGTCCATAAGGCCCATTGTGAAGAATCCTAATCCAATCAAAAAAGTCGTCAGATAGTACCCTTTCATGGTTTTTTTTGGTTGTTTATTGGTCATGTGTACCTCACAAATTATGCTGACTCAGTGTAGCAGTAAAATTACTGGGATGCAAAAGAAATCTATCCATCTGGACTACAGTGATATTTTCTGGTACATAAGTGGGATGAATACCAATGCAGTAATAACGACCCGTGAAGAATTAGAGCGCTATCTACAACTTACAGATGATGAAAAACGGTGGTTCGCTCATCAAGAAAATTCTTTACCACTGGCGATTAGTCGTTATTATCTAAAACTTATTGATCCCACAGATGTCCACGATCCTTTGCGAAGACAGGTGATTCCTACCGCTTTAGAGTTACAGTGTTCAAAATCTGAACAAATGGACCCTTTAGCTGAGGTACACCATTCAGTTTTTCCCAGATTAATTCATCGGTATGCTAACCGAGTAGCTTTTTTAGTGACCGATACCTGTGCCACCTATTGTCGCCACTGTTTCAGGCGCCGTTTCACGGCATGTATGGCCACGAGTGTTTCGGACACTGAGCTTAACCAGATTGGTGAATACTTACATGCACACACTGAGGTGAAAGAGATATTACTTACAGGCGGAGATCCTTTAACGCTTTCCAATTCACGCTTGAAGCATATTATTAGCGTTATTGGTGCGGCACGGGGTGATGTCGTGATTCGACTTTGTAGTCGGATTCCAGCCACATTTCCTGCTCGAGTAACACCCGAACTGGTGAAGATGCTTCAAGAAACTAGAAGAACTGCTCTCTATGTCATGACGCAATTTAATCATCCGCGTGAGATAACCAAAGAGAGTATTAGAGCCATTGAGTTGTTGGTTGATGCCGGCTTGCCAGTGATGAATCAGACCGTTCTCCTGCGTGGAGTTAACGATAGTGTCGATGTATTGGAAGCGTTAATGAATGCGCTGGTAGCAAACCGAGTCAAGCCTTATTACTTGTTCCAAGGCGATCTCGTAGAGGGAACAGGCCATTTGCGCGTTCCTCTTGAACAAGGGTTTGCCCTTGAAGCACAATTGAGAAGCCGTCTCAGTGGGTTAGCAATGCCAACTTATGCTATCGATCTTCCCGATGGGGGAGGTAAGGTGCCACTCAATAAAAGCTACTTGCAAGAGCGAGATGGGGATGACTGGGTCTTTAAAACACTTCAGGGAGAGCTCCGTAGATATAGTGATCCAGAATAGAATAGGCCTAAAAAAAGGCGGTACAAGAAACGTACCACCTCTGTGACTCAATCCGACATACTAGAAGTTTATTTATTTACTCTTTCAATATATTCCTTAGTTTCAGTGTTTACTAAAATTCTTTCACCTTGCTTAATGAAAATAGGAACTCGTACCACTAACCCAGTATCGGTAGTAACGTTTTTGGTTGCTCCGGTAACAGTGTCACCTTTAATAGCCTCTTCGGCTTCAGCAACTTCAAAAATAACTTTTGTGGGGATTTGGATGTCTAGGGGTTGGTGTTCCCAGAAAGTGACCCGAAAGGTTTCACCTTCTTTCATAATAAACTGATAGTCTTCGAATGAGGACATGGGAATTTCAATTTGTTCGAAGGTTTCGGTGAGCATGAAATGAAAATTATCGCCATCATTGTAGAGGTACTGGCAATCACGGTCATCGACGGTGATGTCTTCAACATTGTCCTGCGTTTTATAAGTTTCGCGTAACATCTGACCAGTGGCCGGACTTTTGAGTCTAACCCTTACAAAGGCTGAGCCTTTTCCTGGATTTACAAATTCTCTTTCTACGACAATAAAGGGTTGTCCCTTGACTAACAGCGCAGTTCCTTTGTCTATTTGACCTGCTTTTATCATTATATACCTCGTGGATTTAACGGAATGGGCATCACGTGCCGTCGCCAATCATAGCAGAAAAATTAAATAAAATCAAATCCCCTATCGTCTTGTATCTTCCTTGGAGCATGAGAAGACGGTCAATCCCCAAAGCAACTCCTGAGCATTGTGGGAACTCTTCATCAAAGATATCGGCGAATGAGAGATCGACATCGGGGATGACTTCTCCAGTCTGGGCTCGTTCTGTGACTAGAATAGCATATTGGTCTCGATAATAATTTTTTACAATGTTTTTATCACGTTCTTCATTGTAACAATTGGCCAGCTCTATTCCACCAGCGTAGAGTTCCCAACGTTGTCGATAGGGACGGTCACGATGTTTCTTAGCTAAACATACGATTTGCTGGGGATAATCGTATAAAATAAGCGGTTTTTCTTGTGGGAGATTGGGTTCGACAAAATTGAGAAAAATACGGTTAAATACCGACTCCCACGATTCTGCTGCTGCAGGGACATCTAATCCTAATCGTTTCGCTTCTCGGCGTAACGCTGCAATAGATTGAGTTTTATCTAAGTCGAACTCGCCATAACGGTGACAGGCTTCTGCCACTGACATTTTCCTAAAGGGGGGAAGTAGATGTTCAGGGGTATTTTCAAGTGCTGTTTTGGCAATGAGTTCTTCTGTTATAGCGATTGAATCTGTGTCATCTGCCCCGACAGTATAATACTCAAGCATAGAAAATTCGGGATTATGATAACTTCCAATTTGTTCGCGGTTACGGAAACAGGGAATTATTTGGTAGATACTGCGCTTTGTTGCTGCAATAATTGGTTTCATGTGGATCTCTGGGGAGGGAATCAGGTAGAGCTCACGGGAAGCATAAAACTCACTGATATAGTGCGTAGCAAAATTAGCGATGGTTGGTTCGGGGATGAGATTTGTAGATATTATAGGGGTGCTCACCTCTAAGTATCCCTCTTGGGCAAACCAATTACGCATTGCGCGCAATAATTCACTCCTCTGCTCAATCGCTTTTATGTTCATGCGCCGACTATAGCGTGTGCAGGGCTCCTTTGTAAAGGAAGATGATATGGACACGTCTGGATTGCTTCCGTATACTTGGGCGGATGAAAGGAAATACATACGATACGAAAGATACAATATTTGCTCTAGCAACGCCTTGGGGTAGTAGCGCTCTCGCTGTAATACGAGTTTCTGGACATGGCTGTATCGCCATGCTCGAACAGATTTTCTCGCGTCCTGCAGCTTTATCGAAAAGCCCTTCCCACACACTCGTGCATGGGATGTTACTCGATGCTTCGACTAAAAAGCCTTTGGATGAGGTTGTGTTAGCGGTTTTTATCGATGGGCGAGGGTACACTGGAGAGGCGAGTGTTGAAATCTCCTGTCACGGTAGTCTGGCTGGAATAGAAGCCATCTTTAGAGCTCTAAAAGAGGTGGGCATGCGCCCAGCAGCACCGGGTGAATTCACCTTTCGTGCCTTCATGCACGGACGCATGGATCTCACTCAAGCTGAGGCGGTCATGGAAGTGGTTTCTTCACAGTCCCAATTAGCTCATTCTTTAGCGCTTGGTAGGTTGGAAGG
>CAZGDR010000009.1:0-15660 GCA_964524755.1 uncultured Spirochaetaceae bacterium | reverse complement strand
AATCTCTTGTTGAAAGAAGATCGTTCCATAGTTTCTGACATCCATGGTACAACGCGAGATTTTATTGAATCAAAGACAGTCTTAGATGGTATCCCTATCCGTCTATATGATACGGCAGGATTGCGAGAATCGATCGATGTCGTAGAGCAGGAAGGAATGAGGCGAACGCATCGTTTATTAGAAGAGGCTGACCTGATTTTATTACTGCTGGATGGAACTGAACACGATGAGCAATCAATCGATCTACACGGAGATCTGATTTCTGATCCACGCTGTATCACCGTATGGAATAAGACTGACCTAAGCTCGCGGGCTCCTCGTGCGGGAAGTTTCCCGCTGAGTGCCAAACGGGGAGAGGGTTTTAAAGCGCTAAGGGGAGAAATGCTTAAGCGTCTCCGCCAGGAGTCTCAACGACCGGATGGCCAGGATGTGGTTATCGAGTCAGCTCGCCAGTATAACGAACTAATTCGTGCTAGAGAGGCTTTGAAAAAGGTTTTAGAGCTAGCTCATCTCGCTGTACCTCTCGATATTATAGCGGTAGAAATGGGTGAAGCTTTAGACGCTTTAGGGTCATTAACAGGAGAAGTCGCATCCTCTGATATTCTGGAAAAGATTTTTAGTGGATTTTGCGTAGGAAAATAATATGGATTACGATGCATTAATAATAGGGGCTGGTCATGCCGGCATAGAAGCTGCTTTAGCCTTGTCCCGCCTGGGCTACAGCTCTATGCTGATTACCCAAAATCTAGACGCTATTGGACGCCTCTCTTGCAATCCTGCAATCGGGGGATTAGCCAAGGGGAATATTGTACGTGAAGTTGATGCTTTAGGTGGTGAGATGGCTCATCTCATCGATAAATCAATGATTCAATTCCGTATACTGAACCGACGGCGAGGACCGGCGGTACAGGCACCACGTGCTCAAGCTGATAAATTTACCTATCATAGAGTCGCTAAAGAGACTTTAGAAGGACAGCAAAGATTAGCTTTGTTTCAGGACACCGTGGTCGATATCATGTTGAGTTCTGATAAACAAAAAATTATTGGCGTGGTTACTGAACGTGGGCACAACATAACAGCTAAAGTGGTAGTTCTTACTACTGGAACCTTCATGGAAGGTAAGATCTTTATTGGTGAATATGAAGCCTCTGCCGGTCGATTGGGAGAACCAGCTGCCTTAGGTTTGGGGCCTGCTTTGCGTGCCAAGGGCTTTACGGTAGGTCGCCTTAAGACTGGGACACCAGCTCGTGTTCGCCAGTCTTCACTCGACTTTTCGGTAATGTCTCAGCAACCTGGTGATGATAGTATGATGCCTTTTTCATTTGACTATGATACTGTGGAGCGCCCCTCTGTAGAGTGCCAAGTTACGTATACAAATGCTGAAACGCATCGAATTATTAGAGAAAATATTCATCGCTCACCCCTGTATGGCGGCAAGATTGTGGGCCAAGGACCACGCTATTGTCCTTCGATTGAAGATAAAGTAGTGCGTTTCCCTGATCGGGAACGTCACCATATTTTTATTGAACCGGAAGGGATCGGCACTGAAGAGATGTATCTAAATGGGGTAAGTTCGTCTTTACCTGAAGATGTACAAACTGCTTTTATTCATACTATTAAGGGGCTTGAAGAGGCTGAGGTTATGCGTCCGGGATATGCTGTCGAGTACGATTATCTTGACCCGTTACAACTCTATCCCTCCCTAGAAACAAAATTAGTGGAAAATTTATTTATAGCTGGACAAACAAACGGGACGAGCGGGTATGAAGAGGCGGCTTGCCAGGGAATACTGGCCGGTATAAATGCAGCCCAGAAGTTAGCCGGACAACCACCGTTAATCTTAGATCGAACCGAGTCCTATACAGGGGTCTTAATTGATGACTTAGTCACGAAAGGGACCACAGAGCCCTATCGGATGTTTACCTCACGGGCAGAATACCGGTTGAATCTTCGCCACGATAGTGCCGATCAGCGGTTAACTCCTAAAGGGTTCGCAGTCGGATTAAAAAATCAAGAAGCAATGGATCGACTCCAACATAAGCTTAAGCAGATTGAGATGGTGAAAGAGTTACTGAAAAAGGGGAAAGGTGGTGGTAAACGAGCCATAGACCTTATTCTTCAACCGGAAATATGCATTGATGATTTAGTTGAAATGGTTCCTGAACTCACTACATTTGACCAAACCATACGGTATCAGGCAGAGCTAGATCTTAAATATGCCGGATATATAAAACGGCAGGGGAGGCAAGTTGACCGGTTTTTACGCATGGAGAGGATCCGTATTCCCCATAATTTTGACTATGATACCATTGCCGGGATGTCGACAGAGTCTCGGGAAAAGCTAAAAAAGGTTCGTCCTGTTTCAGTGGGGCAGGCTGGTCGTATTTCGGGTGTACGTACAAGTGATTTAGCTATTTTGATGATAGTGTTAGCCCGCAAGGATAACTCGCATGACAAGCATGAGTGAGGAAGAAAAAACCTTATTTAACAAGGGTCTCGATGAGCTAGGGATAACTTTGGATAGCAAACAGATGGACCAATTCTCTGCATATATGCAAGAGATTGCCCTGTTTAATCACAAGTATCGTCTAGTCGGGGCCAAAGGAGTCGATTTTGTGGTGAAACATCTACTCGATTCATTAGCACCCGTGAATTATTTTAAATCACTAGTGGCCAACAATGCAAAAGAATTACGGTTTTGTGATGTAGGTTCTGGTGCAGGTTTGCCCGGTATACCGTTGGCGATTGTTTTTAATGAGACCCCTTTTACATTGATTGAACGTTCTGGTCGTCGTGCTGGATTCTTGCGAAATGCTGTGGCAATGTGTGACCTCTCTTTACAGGTGGAGGTGCGTGAACAGGACCTCTCGGAAGTGCGAGATACTTTTGATATCATTACCTTTAGAGCATTTCACCCTTTAGCGGACATCATAACTTTGCTTGGTATGGTATTAGCTGAAGATGGGTTTGTGTGTGCTTATAAAGGGCGCCTTGAGGCGATTGAAGAAGAACTTAGAGGTCTTGAAGCGGCATGGAAATCGGAGATTATACCGCTCAATGTTCCTTTTCTTGATGCTAGCCGTAATCTATGTGTTTTGCAAAAACACATTAACATGAATTAAGGATGTGAATCTTTATGCAACCAACGATGTCGATTTTTGAAGGGATTTTATTAGGTGCAGTACAAGGTATTACTGAGTTTTTACCTGTTTCGAGTTCTGGACACTTAATCTTAGCCCGCGAGTTTCTCAAGATGGGGGCCGTGCCGTTACTCTTTGATGTGCTTTTGCATGTTGCGACGTTACTCGTCATAGTTTTTTATTACCGCAAGTTGATTTTGCGACTCGTAGTAGTTACAATGAGATTTTTAGGTGGGAACAAACGGCCTGAAGATGGGCGAGACCACCGTTTAATTGTGTCGCTACTGGTTGCTACAGGGTTAACCGTGCTTGTGGTACTAGTTTTACGACTTATTGGTGCCGATGTCGCTTCTGTCCGCTCCGTTTCGGTCTGTTTAATCATCACAGCAGTTTTGTTAGCGAGTACAAAGTGGGCAGTTAAACCCCATGATTTGGCCTATCCTTGGTGGCAGACAGTGATAATTGGTGTGGCGCAAGGTTTTGGAACGATAGCTGGAATAAGTCGGTCAGGAATTACGCTAACCGCTGCTTTATGGAGTGGCATGCGGCGGGAACAGGCAGGGGAATATGCTTTTGTCCTCTCTGTCCCGGCAGTCTTGGGAGCTTTGGTATTGTCAATTGCCGATATACGGAAAGGAGTAGTTGGAATTCCCTTTCTGCCAACCTTGCTGGGAAGTATAGCTGCATTTATAGTTGGTTTAGTGGCTTTGCGGTTACTTTTATGGATGGTGCGAGAAGCACGACTTTGGTATTTCAGTTTTTACTTAGTAACGGTTGGCTTGTTGGGTTTGTTCATAACAGTGTAAGATGTGATGTTAGGAGGATTGGTGGTGAAGGTGCAAAGGTTTTCTTTGGTAGTGGCGTTATTGTGTGTTCTCCTCGGTCTTATTGCGCTCTTACCTGCTGTACTCCCCTCTGCTATATTTACTGCTCTTCCCTTACATGCGTCTTTGGAACATCTACTAACACTTGCTGTTGCTCATGCGATACCAAGCATTATTGGTGAAAATTTGATCCCCTATGCACTTCCTACGATGTTATTTGCTTGGGGTCTGTTTTTTCTCATCATGCAAAAGCGTCCTTTTTTTTGGTGGATGGCACCCTACAGTGCTTTACTGGGCTATACATTATTTGTCTATTCACAATTATTACAGAGGGCCGAAAATCCAGTCTATTTCATGGAGCGCTTATCGCGTGAACCAAAGATGGGGCTGTTACTGTTAATTTTAGCGATGTTGCTTGAGTTAACGCTCTTTATGTTATTTACTATTTTCTCTATAAAATTAAATCGACGTTATCAAGAGAAACGCTCTCACCTAGCAAAAGTAAACAAGCGTAAAAAGGGAGCGGTTAGAAAAATTGAAGAAAAAGAAGAAACTCCAGAAGTAGGTGAACAAAATCTTGTTCCTACCAAGGAAGAATCTGAGGATTCTGCTCTCACTTTTCCTCCTCTCGAGGAACTCCCTACATTAAAGACGATTGGTACCATCAATCCTGATTTATATGTCGGAAGTGTTAAAGTACGCGAAGATGAATCTGTACTTGTTTCTGAAACACCCTTGTCTGACTTAGATGAAGAGGTGGAGGTCCCTGAAGGTAAAAACTACGATCCTATTCCCTCCTTACGTAAACAGATGAAACAGGATGCTGCTGTTGATTCCATAGTCGTGCCTACAACAATTCCTGAAATACCGGAAGAGGAAGTTACTGTCTCTGTAGAAACACCCTCTCCTGTCAAAGAGGAAGTTGTACCAAAGAAAGTTGTTGAAGAACCCCGTAAAGAAACTTCTGCAGCGGTTAAAGAGGCTCCTGTGGAAGATGAAGAGGAAGATGACATCGACCAAGTGAGTGGCGTTGGTGGTTTACTCTCTTCTGAAGCTGGTTCTTCAGCTTTACTGACCCGTAGCAAGTTACGCTATAATTTTCCTCCTGAAGATCTGTTAGAGACCTATCCAAATCATGTTATTGAGATTGATGAGGCTACACGTAAGGCGGGTGAGAACCTCATTTTAACGCTCAAACAATTTAAAGTTGAAGCCACTTTGATGAATATTGTAAAAGGGCCGACGGTAACGATGTTTGAAGTTTCTCCAGCTCCTGGGGTCCGGGTGAGTGCAATTATTAGTCTTTCCGATAATATTGCATTGCAACTTGCCGCACGACAAGTCCGCATCGTAGCTCCCATACCAGGGAAGCAAGCTGTTGGTATCGAAGTTCCCAATAAAAAGCGCTCTATCATTGGGTTTAAAGATCTCTTAGCCTCTATTGATGCCCAAGAATTCCAAGTGCCAATGGTGTTGGGGCGCAAAATAACTGGAGAGCCAGTTGTCATTGAACTTACTCGAACTCCACACCTCCTGATTGCAGGGGCAACCGGTTCCGGTAAGTCGGTATGTGTGAACTCTCTCATTAGTACTCTCTTATTTCGTCGGTCTCCTAAAGAGGTTCGGCTTATACTCGTTGATCCTAAAATTGTAGAACTCAGAGTGTATAATGGTATCCCGCATCTATTAACTCCGGTTATTACGGAACCGAAGAAAACGATTAAGGCCTTGGAGTTCTGTCTGTATGAGATGGAACGTCGTTATAAATTACTTAATGCTTTGGCAGTACGTAATATTGCGGCCTATAATAAGAAGATTGTGGAGTCGAAATTAGCTCGAGAGCGATTACCCTATATTGTTGTAATTATTGATGAATTTGCAGATCTCATGAATACCGTCGGTAAGGAGTTAGAGACTTTGTTAGCCCGTTTGGCAGCCATGGCACGTGCTATTGGCATCCACCTAGTTCTAGCAACTCAGCGTCCTTCAGCCAATGTTATTACCGGTATTATAAAATCAAATATTCCTACTCGAATTGCTTTTACGGTGGCTAGTCAGGTTGATAGTCGTATTATCATCGATGAAACTGGTGCCGAGAAGCTGTTGGGGCGGGGTGATTTACTTTACGCGCCAGGATCAGATCCCCATTCGATCCGTATCCAAGGAGCTTTTTTAAGTGATGATGAGGTTGAGCGGGTAGTAGCCTATGCTAAAACACAGGGGGAGCCCGATTATCTCGATGAAGCTTTCTTTGAAGACGATGAGCCCGCAACCAGTGACGATGACGATGATGCCTTCGATGATAATAGTGATGAGGCCTTACTGGAGAAGGCGCTTAAGATTATTGTAGAAAGGCAAAGCGCCTCAGCTTCTTACCTGCAAAGGCGGTTGCGAATTGGGTACAACCGCGCAGCTCGATTAATTGAGCAGTTGGAAGAGGATGGGTTTGTAGGTCCACCACGAGGTAGCAAGCCACGAGAATTATTAAAATTTCCTGATTAAGTTGGACAGCAAGGAGTTTTACGTGCCGATAATTGGAAAACACGCCATTGTTAATGGAGAAATAGTTGATGCTGCTCAAGCGGTGTTGCCAGTTCAAGATAAAGAGCTTCAGTATGGGTTTGGCGTGTATGAATCATTACGAGTTATTCAAGGGCGTGTTATTTATGTTGAAGATCACATTAGTCGTCTATTTTATTCAGCAAAAGGGATCGATTTACGCCACTCGTATACTGCTGAACAGGTCACTGCTTGGCTGCTGGAGCTTATTGAGTATGATGCGATAGAAGAGGCTACCATCCGTATCTTATTAGTGGGTGGAATCAGAGCTCGACTATTCATAACAGCGGCTCCGTTGCTCAGTTACCCACAGAGCTTTTATAGCGAAGGGGTGAAAGCTATTGCCTATCAAGGGGAAAGGTATTTGCCTCAGTATAAAACATGTTCGTTATTGATGAACTACATTGCCCTGCGTGAGGCTAGCGCTCACAGTGCCTTTGAGGCTCTGTTAGTTGATCAAAGAGGTTTGGTGCTGGAGGGGACGCGAAGTAACGTGTTTGCCTGTGAGGGGTCGACTGTTTACACTGCCCCCGTCTCGATGGTATTGGAGGGAGTAACCCGTGATAAGATTATTAAGGCTATAGGGCAATTAGGCTATAAGTTAGTGCTTGAGGCACCCAGTCTCGAAGATCTTATAGATGGGCGCTATAATGAGCTGTGTATCTCTTCTACCAGTATGGGTGCCATGCCTATCTCAACCTTAAATGAATATGTTTTTAGCCCTAATTTTGTGGTGACACCTGCCATCCATGCTCTTATTCGGCAATGGGAAATAGATGCTCTACACTAAAACGGTGAAACAAAGTATAGTTAGGGTATGAAATTTAAAGAATTATTACTACATGAAGATGTAATGAAAGGAATAGATGCGGCCGGGTTTGTTGACTGTATGCTAGTCCAAGAGAAAGTACTTCCTGGTGCCATAGAAGGCCGGGATGTTATGGCACAATCAAAAACAGGGTCAGGTAAAACAGCTGTTTTCCTTATTGCTATTTTACAAAAATATGTGCTTGCTAAAGAAGAAGCGAAGCAACTTCCTGCTGAAAAAGCCTTTTCAGTTAAACTCCCGTTAGCGTTAATTATTGCACCAACGCGTGAGCTTGCCGTCCAAATTGAAGAAGATGCCAAGCTGATTGCCTCAGGGATTGCCGATTTTAGAATTGGTTGTTTTTATGGAGGCGTAGGGTATGCTAAGCAAGATAAGCAAATAGTTGAAGGGGTAGATCTTATCATAGGAACTCCTGGTCGAATTCTCGATTATCAACAGATGGGGAAACTTAATTTTAAAGCAATTGATACCTTCGTGGTCGATGAAGCTGACCGTCTTTTTGATATGGGGTTTTATCCTGATCTCCAGAAAATGTTTAAAATGATGGTGCCAAAAGATCAACGCCAGACGATGTTATTCAGTGCAACATTAGGGACACGTGTCCGTAATTTAGCGTGGGATTATATGAATAATCCTCTCGAAATTGCAGTACAGCCTGAAGAGATGACCGTTAAAGAGATAACACAAGAGCTCTATCACGTATCAAAGAGTGATAAGTTTGATCTATTTTTACGCCTCATGGCCAAAGAGAATCCAGGAAATGCCCTTATTTTTACCAACACGAAAGCCAAAGCGGTAGAGATAAGTAAACGACTAAATGTAAATGGATACACTACTCAGTATTTAATGGGCGACTTGCCGCAGAGTAAGCGTCTTCAGGTCATTAACCGCATGAAAAGTGGGGAGTTACGTTTTCTTATTGCCACAGATGTAGCCGCCCGAGGGTTGCAGATTGATGATCTGGAGCTGGTGGTAAACTACGATATACCCGAGGATTTTGAAAGTTATGTGCACCGTATTGGAAGAACTGCTCGGGCTGGAAAATCAGGGAAATCGATTACTCTTGGTTGTGAACAGTTTGTCTATGGTTTAGACGCCATTGAAAATTATATTCAAATGAAAATTCCGGTGGTGTGGACCGATGAAGAGTCGCTGCCACTGGTAGAAGATAAGAGTGCTAAAATGCGGTTCAGAGACTTGGTCAACGAGCGTGAATATGCCTCTCGAGGTGGCCGTTCCCGCAAGCCGAGTGGCCGTGGTGGTAGACCTTCACCAAGACCACGTCCGAGTGCTAAGGATAGACCGCGACCTATTACTGCAGCCAAGAGCAAGGCTGTTCCTAAAAGTAAGCCGAGTGGAACTCCTAAACCAAGTCCTGTCCGAAAAGAGAAGAGCTACCGTGAAATTCAAAAGATGAACCTTGACGAACGAGTAGCTTATTACAAGCAAGTGTACGGTTCTCGAGAGAGTACTCCCGCACCCAAAAAACCACAACCTCGTCAAGAGCAGCGTAATAAGCCACGAGCACCACAAAAGACACAATCAAAAGAATCGGGACCTCCTAAGAAGGGTCCTGCTGCGCCTAAGAAAGGGGTTCCAGCTTCGAAAAAGAGTGCTCCGGTCTCTAAGAAGAGTGCTCCCGCTGCTGCCAAGATAGCGAGTAAGCCACAGGGAAAGAAGCCTGTACCTCAGAGGAAACAGGGTGTGTTATCCCGTTTTTTTAAGGGGAAGAAAGGGGATGCTTAAGCGGTTTTTTTCATACTATAAACCTTATAAAAAACTATTCACGTTAGATATTGGAGCAGCGGTTCTTGGATCGTTGCTCTCCATCTTATTTCCTCAACTGACGAGGGAGTTATTGCGTACGTATATTCCAAATCATGACTGGGAAATGATGATTCTTGTTTTTGCCACCATGCTGGGGATTTACGGGGTACAAACCTTCTGTACCTATATCCGAGTCCGTTGGGGTCACCAACTGGGAGTCTTGATGGAAAGTGATATGCGCCAGGATATTTTTGAACACCTCCAGCGTTTATCATTTAGATACTTTGATCAGACGAAGACTGGGCATCTCATGTCCCGAATCACAAATGACCTTTTTATGATTACTGAGACAGCCCACCATGGTCCTGAAGACCTTCTTATCTCAGTTGTTGTTATAACTGGTGCTTATACCGTTATGTTTATCACGAGTGCTCCACTCGCCCTTATTTCTCTTATCCCGCTCCCTTTCATGCTTTTCTTTGGTATACATTATGGGAAGAAACTCAAGGCAGGCTTTCGTGCGGTCCGTTCCACTGTTGCTGATGTGAACTCTATGGTAGAAAACTCTATCCAAGGGGTACGTGAGGTACAGTCTTTTACGAGTGAGAGTTATGAGAACGAGAAGTTCCGAGAGGTAAATACTATCTTTCAAACGGCTCGCAGTAATCAGTATAAAGTGATGGCTAGTTATGAATCAATTATGATGTTGTTTCGAGAGCTCTATTATTTCGTGACGATTGCTGGTGGAGCCATCTTGATTTATAGGGGCACAGTCCCTGTCTATGATTTAGTTGCATTTATCTTGTTTATAGGTATTGTCTTACCTCCCATTGATCGACTTATCCATTTTACTGAACAATTTCAACAGGGGATGGCTGCATTTGAAAGATTTGTAGAAGTTATGGATATTGAAAGTGATATCCAAGATCGTCTAGGAGCGGTAGACCTCGAGGTGACCGAAGGGGAGATTGCGTTTGATCATGTCCGGTTCAGTTACGAATCAGGTGGGGATGAAGTACTTGGTGGAATTGATCTGACTATCACGGGTGGGTGCACTGCTGCTTTGGTAGGTGAGTCAGGAGCTGGGAAGAGTACCTTAGCTTCATTAATCCCCCGTTTCTATGAGCCCGAAGAGGGGCGCATTATGATTGATGGGCAAGATATTGCCAAAGTAAAGAAGGCCTCTTTACGACAACAGATTGGTTTTGTGCAACAGAATGTATTTCTTTTTGATGGCAGTATTCGAGAGAATCTTCGCTATGGAAAAGGTGATGCAACTGATGAGGAGATGTATGTAGCCTTAGATAACGCTAATCTAGGGACTTTTATCCGTTCGTTACCTCAAGGTCTCGATACCGAAGTGGGCGAACGTGGGACCCGTCTCAGTGGAGGACAAAAGCAGCGTATTTCTATTGCTCGTGTATTTCTAAAGAACCCTAAAATATTAATCTTTGATGAAGCAACTTCTTCACTAGATACAGAATCTGAATACCAAATTCAAGATGCTTTCAAGCGTTTGGCTAAAGGACGGACTGCAATTGTCATTGCTCACCGTTTGACTACGGTGCGCGATGCAGATATTATTTATGTGTTAGCCGAAGGCAACATTGCTGAATCGGGAAATCATACTGAGCTTGTCACTGCCGGTGGTCATTATGCAAAGTTATATCGGAACCAGGAGATCGGAGTATGAAATATATACATTTCGTGATAGCCGTACTTATTGTGGTACCGGTATTGATTATCTCTCTGTTTGTAGCCATCTTACCAGCTGCAATTATGCGATTTTTCAAGGCTCATAAGGCCGCTGATTCTTGGATGCGTATTCATGGAACTTTGGTGAGTAAAACTATTGTTTGGTCGCTTAACACCAGGCTGGTTGTTGAAGGTGTAGAGAAAATCCCCCCAGAGGGAACGCCTATCTGTTTTGTAGCTAACCATCAGAGCATGATAGATATACCGGCTGTTGTAGCCGGTTTACATATTTGGGCTGGTTTTATTACTAAAGCAGAGCTTAAGAAGGTTCCTATTTTAAGTGCTTGGATAAAGTCTATTAACTGTGTCTATATTGATCGCAAAAGTCCCCGTTCTTCGGTTGAGGCAATATTGAAAGGGGTTGAAAATATTCGTAATGGAATCCCTATGTTTGTATTCCCCGAAGGGACGCGCAGTAAGACGGGAGATCTCGGAGAATTTAAGAGCGGTTCGCTCAAACTAGCTACTCGTGCAAAAGCGGTAATTGTCCCTATCACTATTGATGGTACACGTAAATCAATTGAGCAAAAATCGGGAGCTAGGCGGGTGATTGCCCATATTAGCGTTGCTGATCCAATTCCTACCGCCTCTTTAGATGAAAAAGAAATAAAAGAGTTACCAGGGAAGGTGTACGGGGCGATTGAAGAGCAATTTAAATCATTTATGGCAACAACATGAAAAGTGTCTTAGAAATTGAAGATCTTTCATTTGCTTATCATGGGTATGGTGAAGGAGTCAGTAACCATCCGGTAATAGAGAATGTGAATTTCTCTGTGGCAGATGGAAACAAGGTGTTAATCCTTGGCGTGCCAGATAGCGGTAAATCAACCTTATCGCGCATTCTCTGTGCGTTAATTCCGCGTTACCTAGATGGTGATATCTCAGGTAGTATTCGTTTCAAGGGTGAAGAAATCTTAGGGATAGATCCCTGGGATCTGCTACATATCTGTACTCTAGTAGCCCAAAATCCCCAAGAACAACTATTAATGACTACCTGTGGTGATGAGGTGGCCTTCCCTTTGGAATCGATGGGAATGGCGCATGAAAAGCTAATTCAAGAAGTCTCTGGTGCGTTGCAAAAGTGGGGGTTGTTACCCCTTAAAGAGGTGAATCCTCAAGAGTTGTCAGGAGGAGAACGCAAACGATTGCTCCTGGCGGTCACGGAGGCTATTGATGCACCGTTTTGGATTATGGATGAACCCTTTGATGATCTGGATGAACAGTGGCGCGAAGTTTTATTAACTAAAATTCAACAGAGAAAGGGGACGGTGTTGGTCTTTGCTTCACGCTATCTCGATGAATTTAGAGGAACCTTTGACCACTATTACCTCTTAGCAGATGGTACGGTCACTCGTGATAGTGAAGAGTCCATTGTTATGCAGTTTGAACAAGCTAGTGAGGTTCAATTCCCTGTCATCCCTAAGACTAAAGAAACTTTATCTGCCCACCTCTCTTGTTCCCAACTTACTATTGTGCATCCACGACGTTCGGTAATCTCAAATGAGCCGTTTGCTTTGCATGTGCCTGAATTCCACATTGAAGCGGGGGAGATTGTAGCTTTAGTTGGACCAAATGGGTCAGGCAAAAGCACTCTGAGTAGAGTGTTGTGTGGCTTAAATCTTCCTTTGGAAGGTTCTATAAATTTAGATTATAAGCTTCTTTCTGCCAAAGCGTTGCAAGCTACAGTTGGATACCTTTTCCAAAATCCTGATTATGGGATTTTTCTCCCCACGGTGCGAGATGAGTTAGGCTGGTCGCTACGTCGTAACTCGAAATTATCAGCTAAACAAAAAGAGGAGATTGTCCAATCGTGCGCTGATCTATTTCATTTACAACTCGATGATAATCCCACCATGATGAGTTATGGTGCCCGTAAACAACTGCAGGCAGCGGTGTATTATATTTTAAATCGTCCTTTTGTAATTATTGATGAACTCGACAGTGGGGTTACCTACGCAGCAGCTTTTGAGGTGGTTTCGCTCCTCCAAAGTCGTGGTGCGGGGATTGTTATTATTACCCATGATCGTATGTTTGCGCGCAACTTAGCTGAGCGACAATATAAGATTGTCGATGGGCGAGTTAAGGAAACTGAGGTTGGAGCATGACAACTAGTACCTATATTGCAGGGCGTGGATTTCTCTATTGGTTTGATGCGCGACCTAAATTATTGACGGTGTTATTGCTCTGTATAATGGTTTTTTTGCCGGTGCGGCAGGTAGGTCTGTGGGTGTTAGTTGGCGCTGCCTTCCTCACTGCATGGCACGCCATAGATTTTAAACAGGCGTTACAGCCGCTGCGTACTATTTTATTTATCCTTATTATTATGGTCTTATTCACACCACTGACGTATCGAGATGGGGAGTTTATTATTTTTATTGGGCAGTTCCCTTTTATTACCAGAGAGGCTCTCATGCAAGTTAACAATCTAGCGGCGAGGTTTTTAGGTATTACCTATATATGTACCCTTTATGTCTGGACTACCCCTATGGCTGATATCAATTTAGCTTTACGATGGTATCGTCTTTCCTACAAGGCCGCTCTAGTACTCACTCTAGCTTTCCGTTTTATCCCGTTTATTGCTGATTCTTTTGGTATGATTCAAGATTCACATGCGCTACGAAATGCGGTTATGGTGAAAGGGAAAAGTAGCAAACGCCAACGTTTGCTCGATGTTGTTCCCACCGTTACCGCCGCATTAGTTTTTGCCTTGAAATCTATCCCCTACTTAGCTATGACATTGGAACACAGAGGGTTTGGCAATAATGTTAAGCGATCTAGTTATCGTCAGCTCCACGCTAAGGGTGGTCTCTTTACCCATTTCTTACTTTCGGTTATGATTCCGACAGTTTTCTTTTTCGTGTTTAGAGCTATGTAAAGGAGGTCTTCCTACATGCAAGAAAAAATTCCAGCTAAAAAAACAGCGCTTAAAATAGCACTTATGGCGGTACTCACGGCAGTTGTGGTTGTTTTTACGCTGATGTTCCGTGTACCAACCCCTATTAAAGGCTATATTAGTTTGTGTGATGTCGTAATTACCTTTTCCGCTTTTCTTTTCGGGCCTTGGATTGCGGCGATTGCAGGTGGGTTAGGCACTGGTTTAGCTGATGTGATTGGAGGGTTTCCGCAATGGGCAATCTTTTCATTTTTAATCCATGGTGCGCAGGGAATTATAATTGCTCTAGTTGCCCGAGCTGGTTTAAAACAGGGTGTCCCTGGGGATGCTAAACTATTTAAAATGATTTTAGGTGGTATTTTAGGCATGTTGGTGATGACAGGAGGGTATTACCTCGTGGGTGGTTTTCTCTATGGATTTAAAGCCGCATTGGTTGAAATTCCCTTGAATACTTTACAATCTGGGGTAGGTGTTGTGCTGGGAATTATAGTCTCGCGTGCAGTATTAAAAGCTTATCCTCCAGTACGATCTCTTGCTTTATAATAAAGGAAAATTGATGAAAAAAGAGCACCACGATACAATCTTAGTCCTTGATTTCGGTGGCCAGTATAGCCAATTGATTGCCCGGCGTGTACGTGAGCAGCATGTTTATAGCCAGATAGTTCCCTACAATATATCAATAGAAGAGATTGAGGCCATCGCTCCGAAGGGAATTATTCTTTCTGGCGGACCCGCGAGTGTTTCCACAAAGGATTCTCCACGTCCTGATACACGTGTTTTTGATCTAGGAGTCCCTGTATTGGGAATTTGTTATGGTCTTCAACTTATCGTGGATCTACATGGGGGAGAGATAGAAAGACCTCGGCAGAAAGAGTATGGTGTGGCCCATCTTACTGTAAAGAAAAACGATTCTCCTTTTCTAAAAGGGCTTGCTCCACAGAGTAGAGTTTGGATGAGTCATAGTGACGCAGTAAAGTCGTTACCATCTGGTTTTATCACCACTGCTTCAACAGAAAATTGCCATTATGCAGGAGTTGAAGCGCCTGACAAAAGGCTGTTTGGTGTTCAGTTCCATCCGGAGGTTGCCCATACCATTGAGGGGAGTACCATTATTGCTAACTTTGTACTCGATATTTGTAAAGCCGAAGCTGATTGGAACATGGAATCCTTCATTGCTGTCCAAGTGGCTCAGATTAGAGAGATTGTGGGTAAGAAACAGGTTTTATGTGGTCTCTCTGGTGGTGTAGACTCCTCAGTCGTCGCTGCATTGCTTCACAAGGCCATTGGAGACCAACTAGTGTGTGTCTTCGTCAACAACGGGTTATTACGTAAGGGTGAAGCCGATTTTGTGCTAGAGGTTTTCCGTGATAACTTTAATATTAGATTACAGTATGCTGATGCGCAGCAACAGTTTCTTTCACAATTGAAAGGAATTACCGATCCAGAGCAAAAGCGAAAGACCATTGGACGTATCTTTATTGAAGTCTTTGAACAAGAGGCTCGTTCAGTTGGAGATATTGATTTCCTTGCTCAAGGAACACTGTATCCAGACGTTATAGAGAGCATTAGCCCCTCTGGTGGTCCTTCAGTGGTGATTAAAAGTCACCATAATGTAGGAGGGTTACCTGAGGACTTACAATTTACATTATTGGAACCTCTAAGGGAACTCTTCAAAGATGAGGTTCGGATATTAGGTAAAGAATTAGGGTTACCCGATGAGATAGTGTACCGCCATCCATTTCCTGGTCCAGGTCTTGGAATTCGTTGTGTAGGTGAGGTGACTGCTGAAAGGCTTAATACGTTACGCGAGGTCGACGCCATCTTTATTGACGAAATTAGAGAAGCTGGATTGTATGGCGATATCTGGCAAGCCTTGGCCTGTCTACTGCCTGT
>CAZGDR010000008.1:0-45981 GCA_964524755.1 uncultured Spirochaetaceae bacterium | reverse complement strand
ACGATTAAACCATAATGGATATATAATTAGTTATTCTTTGCGCAAAGGAGACCAAAATACTGTCTCGTGGGCTCTTTCAGATGAAGGGTTTATTTTCAATGAAGATAAGAGCTATGGGCATAAGTCTCGAATAGCAGAAAGAGAAATACGGGTTTCTAATCTTGCTGGAGGATATGAACAAGTCCCCGTATGGGAAAGACAAATTGTGATATACAGTGAGAAATACGCTAAAAAAGCAAAAGCGGACAGAAAAAGAGCCATAGAGAAAGCTTTTGATCTGACTCAAAATCCGGGAAAGTATAATCAGGCTAATAATTATGGTGCCCTAAAATATGTAAAACAAACACTAGTGAATAGCGATGGAAAAAAATCTACAGATCAAGTGAAGTATTCATTCGATGCAGCAAAGCTCAAAAATGAAGAACGATTTGATGGGTATTACATGATTACTACCAATGTTATTGGGACAAATACGGTAAAAGAGATGAAAGATCCTGATACGGGAAAAGTAAAACCCCATTTGAGCAATTTTTATGTAATTAATAGACCCATATATGATGATGAAATTATGAGAATCTACAGAGGGTTATGGAAGATTGAAGAGACTTTCAAAGTTACCAAGACTGCTGCTCTTAACACGAGGCCGGTATATTTGTCTAAAAAAGAGCATATTGAGAGCCATTTCCTCATGTGTTTTGTTTCCCTGGTGATTCTTCGGGTACTACAACTACGGTTAGATTGGGAATATTCAGCTACTACGATTGCTAAAAGTCTAGCGCAGGCAACTGGAAATTATTTTACCGACGGTTACTACGTATTTGCATTTCAAGATAAGGTGTTAGAAGCACTAGAGAAAGATCTAGGCATCCCTTTAGCGCATAAATATATCAGAAAAGGTGATGCCCGCACTATTTTGGGCAAATCTAAAAATATACTTCCACAATGATGAGTTCACTACAAAGATGTGTATCTAATGGTACAGCTTAATCATTTCTGTATAATAGAGTTATGGAGTATTTTTAAGTATTTACCTTCCGAAGTCAAGATACTATTGAAGCGCATAGTTAGCAAATAGATTCTCTCAAACTGCTCAGTTATCACCTTTCAGGGTGCTATAATTATTTTCCTTCCTCTCTCCAGCGCAGTATCGGGAATTTGGCAGCCCGAATTTCATCTAGACGTCTCACTTCAGTTGTTCGTGGCGCCTCTTTGAGTTGCTTTGGGTCTGTTTCGGCTACATCAGCTAACTCAAACAAGGCTTCGACCATCGCCTCTAAATCTTCGATTGCTTCAGTTTCGGTGGGTTCGAACATCAGAGCCTCATGCACAATGAGGGGAAAATACATAGTTGGAGGATGGTAACCGCGATCTAGCATGCCTTTGGCAAAATCGAGAGCATTAACTCCATACATTTCTTTAAAATTTTGTAAAGATACCACAAACTCATGCATACAAATCACATTGAAAGGAACTGTAAAACGTTTAGATAGCAAGCTTTGCATGTAGTTGGCATTCAAGACTGCGTGCTGAGAAGCTGCACGCAATCCCTCTTTACCCATCGTCAAGATGTAAGCATATGCTTTGACCAACACCAAGAAATTGCCCCAAAACCCACTTACTTTCCCAATTGAATTCGCCGACCTCCAATCCCACTCAAATCCAGAAGCGGTTTTAATGACATCCGGCTTGGGAAGAAATGGACGTAGCTTTTCAACCACCAACACTGGGCCAGCTCCCGGACCTCCACCTCCATGTGGTGTCGAAAAAGTTTTATGAAGATTCAAGTGAACTACATCAAACCCCATATCACCAGGACGTGCAATTCCCATAATGGCATTCATATTGGCCCCATCATAGTACAGCAGTCCTCCACACGCATGCACCATCGTTGCAATAGGGAGAATGTCTTGTTCAAACAAGCCTAAGGTATTGGGATTAGTTAACATAATTGCAGCAATAGAATCATCTAAGAGTTCTTCAAGAGCTGCAATATCTACCAAGCCTCGTGAATCGGCGGGAACTTCAACAATAGTAAAACCAGTTAGTGCGGCTGAAGCAGGGTTCGTTCCATGGGCTGAAACTGGCACAATGACCTTTGTGCGTCCTGTATCTCCACGATGTTCGTGGTATGCCTTAATAATCTTAAGCCCGGTGTACTCTCCATGTGCTCCGGCAGAAGGTTGCATGGTTCCCCAATCCATCCCTGTTATAGCGGCTAAAGAGGAGGTTAAATTGTACAGTAAAGCTAGCGCTCCCTGTGCTGTCTCGGCCTCCTGTAGAGGATGTAAATGTGAAAATCCTTCCAAGGCCGCAACGCGATTATGTAATTTTGGATTGTATTTCATGGTACAACTTCCCAAAGGATAGGGACCATGATCGACCCCATAGGCCATTTTGGCTAAATGGGAATAGTGGCGCACAACCCCCAGCTCCGACATCTCTGGGAGGTGAGGCAACTCCTTTCTCCTTAGATGCTGTGGTAAAGCATCACTACAGGGAACATCAGAAGGGGGAAACGTGTACCCAACGCGGCCGGGATGCGACAACTCAAAAAGTAATGATTTACTCATGCTAAAACCTCACTTACCACCTGTACATATTGATCTAACTCAACCTTAGTTCGCTTTTCTGTAACCGCTACAATGAGGGTAGCAGCATCTTCCGGTCGGCCAGTTAAGGCGCCAAGGCGAACTCCGCCATGGATCCCCTGCTGAGCGAGGGCTGCTAATGCATCTTCCATGCGAGTAGTAGAGTCAAACACGATTGGAAATTCACACCAGAAAGGAGCTGCCCCTCCAACTGATACGTTGGCTAACGGCGCGATTCGATTAGCCAAATAGTGGGCTTTATCACGACTTTGATGGGCAACTTCAAGCAGGCCTGATAACCCAACCAATGCAATATAGACAGTTGTAGTCAATGCTGCTAAAGCTTGATTTGAACAGATATTGCTCGTTGCCCGTTCCCGTTTAATATGTTGTTCGCGGGCCTGTAGAGTAAGAGTGAACGCCCGCTTACCATCAATATCTACAGTTTGTCCAACCACACGTCCAGGTAACTTACGCATCAATTTCTCTTTTACCGCGATGTACCCACAAGAGGGTCCGCCAAAGGCACTAGGGAGTCCCAAAGGTTGTGTGTCTCCAATCGCGATATCACCACCCCACTCACCTTGGGAACGTTGGAGGACTAAAGAGAGTGGATCACTAGCAATCGTACAAAACGCACCCGTAGCATGGACAGTTTCTGCAAGACCAGTATAATCTTCAATAAAGCCGTAGCGGTTGGGACTCTGCACAATAATACCTGCTACGTGGTCATCTAAAAGATCTGCAACGGCTGAAACATCGGTGATTTGGTTGCATTCAGGTATCACTTGAATGGTAAAGTTTGTTCCAAAAGCCCAGGTTTGCAATACTTCGAGCATAAAGGGATGTACAGTCTCAGAGACGAGTACTGTGGTACTTTTTCGTTTTGATGCCAACATAATCGCGGCTGCTTCAGTAGCTGCCGAATGTCCGTCATATAAAGAAGCATTGGCAACATCTAGACCAGTGAGTTCACACATCATGGTCTGGTATTCAAAAAATGCCTGCAGCAACCCTTGAGAAATTTCAGGTTGGTATGGTGTATAAGCGGTAACAAATGCAGGGAGTGCCGCAATATCTTGCACAGCTGCCGGAATGATGCGGTCGTACGACCCCATGCCAAGAAAAGAAGTACCCACCCTGTTCATAGCAGAGAGGGCTCTAAGCTTTCTTAAAACTTCTTCTTCAGACAAACCCGCTGCAATTGGTAACTCTTGAGCACACCGTATCTGAGGTGGAATAGAGTCGAATAGATCATCCATCGATGCAATGCCAATCGCACTCAACATGCGTGCCCTATCAGCATCAGTATGGGGAATATAAGGGATCATGACGCCTCCTGTGTAAATTCTAGCATTGGTAGTGTAGAACAACAGCAGACGTCTTGCAACGAGCTTTTAGTAAATAAAGGTGCTATTTATTTCGACCATTTCAAACCGACAGAAGCGGTGAGAGTAGCAATGTTGTTTTGTGAATAGCGATCATCACTCACCGTCCATCTATCAGAAGGGTATTGGCTGGTTCCATCAGAAGTCCCACCAAAGAAGCGCGCAACACCGAATAACTCAAACCCATTAGGCAGTGCATAACCCATCCGCAGCGAAGCATCGAGGATAGAACCCTCAAAGTCAAAATCAGCCCCATTAAAGAATGAAGAGCTAGCATATGAACCAGCGATATCGGCACTGAGCGTCAAACCAAAGGGAAAACTATATTCAGAGTAGATCGCTAAAGCGGGAACAAGACCCACGTTATTAGCAACATACAGTTTCCCTGAATCATCTAAGGCTTTGAACTTAACCGATACATCTCTGATTTGGAGGACTAACCCTATCCCAAGAACAGCATGGTCATGCTTCCCTAACACATCATAGGTGTATGAAAAACGGTAGAAGGGGAAACTGTAGGTGAGCTCTAATGGAGTACCACCAGCAAAGTCCTCAGAACCGATTTTAACATTCTCTGTAGAAGGTAAACGTACCTTAACATTGGTTACTAATTCTAAGGGCTGGTAGGTAAACCAAGCTCGGTGGCGATTAGCAATGGTTGCTCCGACTGCATAGCGGGAAAAGGGGAAAAGGAGATCCTGACCACCTTGGTTAACAAAGTCAAATTTTGTCATGTTTGCGTCGTCAGAGGTTTCTCCATTTTGATATGTGTGGTGTAAAACAGCGATAGTACCCTGTTCAGTCTCTATAAATGGTTCAAAAGAAACTGCCGATACTGAAAAGAGTAGTAAGATGAATACAGCGAGTCCAATGCGTTTCATAGTGCCTCCAATGGAATATTTTTGTAATCATTACAATTTATAGGAGGCTCTATAGAGTGTCTAGTACTTTTGTTGCATTAATCTAAAGTTTTGAGGAATTCTGCATACCCTGAGGCCTCTAATAGATCTTCATATTCAGTTTCATCAAAGTTCTCTAGAACAAATAAATAATGGGTATAACTGTCCTCATTGATTAAATCAGGAGAACCATCTAGTTCTTCATTCACCTCAGCGACAGTTCCAGCCATGGGGCTGTAAATGGCACTAGCTGCTTTAACTGACTCCACATTTGCAATTTCTTCATTGGCTTCATAGGATTCACCCACTGGAGGCAATTCTACGTATACGACTTCACCCAAAGAATCCTGAGCATAATCGGTAATACCAACATACGCTAAATCGCCATCAATACGAACCCATTCGTGGTCTTTTGAATACCGTAAATCTGCTGGAATGTTACTCATCACTCACTCCTTCTTTTATCTTCTGTACAGGAACATACTCCAGTAAAAGTGCTAGGTCAAGTTCTGGATAGAGAACAAAACGGTCCAAGAGGCTCTGCACTCTCTTACGAGCTTTCAGGCTAATCGCCTCAGGTGTTACGAATCTAGCTCTACTGGGTTGTCCCGCTTTAGTACCTTTCTTTATTATTGCTGCTTGGGTATTGGCAAGTACTAACTTAATAATAGAGGCAATCTCTTTCATCTCTTCTTTACCCATCCCCAACGTCGTCACGGCAGGAGTTCCAATACGCAAGCCACTGGTATACCACGGCCCATTAGGATCGAAGGGTAGTGCATTACGATTGAGAGTAATCCCACATTCACGGAGAGCACTCTCCGCCTGGCGACCGTTTAAACCGAAACTCCGAGCATCTAATAACATAAGATGATTATCAGAGCCTCCAGTTGCAATCGTGATCCCCTCACTCATACAAGCTGCGGCCAAAGCTTTAGAGTTTTCTACCACTTTTTTGGCATAGGTCGTAAATGAAGGTTCTAAAGCTTCAGTAAAGGCGACTGCTTTAGCTGCCATCATATGCGGTAATGGTCCGCCTATGACTAAAGGACACCCTTTATCTACAGCGTCGGCAAACTCTTCTTTACATAGTACCATTCCGCCGCGTGGACCACGGAGAGTTTTATGTGTGGTGGTGGTAACTACATCGGCCCAAGCCACAGGATCATACACTCCCGTCATGGCCTTCCCTGCCACCAGTCCCGCAAAGTGAGCCATGTCTACCATGAACACAGCGCCAACGGCATGGGCTATTTCACTCATGCGTTTAAAGTCGATCAGCCGAGGGTATGCACTATAGCCAGCCAGAAGAATTAAAGGTTTAATTTCTTTGGCCTGTTTTTCAATGCTATCGTAATCAAGGAGCCCTGTGGTTTCATCAACAGTATAGGCGTAAGAATCAAACATTTGAGCTGAAACGTTTTGACGATAACCGTGGGTTAAGTGTCCCCCGGAGTAGTAGTCGAGGCCTAATAGGCGTTGATTCCCCATCGCTTCACGCACAGTATCCCACTGCTTTCGTGATAAATCACTAGGATTAGTAATACCAATTTTCTCGAGTGCAGGAACTTGAATTCTGGTATTCAAGATAGCCCAATAGGCTATCAAGTTGGCATCGGCTCCACTATGGGCCTGTACATAGGCATGTTCAGCCCCAAATAATTCACGGGCTTGCTTACAGGCAAAATCTTCGATGGCATCCACATTATCACAACCGGCATAGAAGCGGTGATAGGCAAACCCTTCGGCATATTTGTCTGTCAGCAAATTTCCCATAGAAAGCTGGCAAGCAAGACTTGAATAATTTTCACTGGCGATTAGTTTCAAATGACTCCGTTGGTCTGCCAGCTCCTGCACAATACGGGAAGCCACAAGTGGCGATACAGTAGCTACCTTTTCTAGGGCTGCTAAATAGGCAATAAAACCACTATCGACCTGTTCGATTGGTGTTTTTCTTAGATATGCATGTAAAATAGGGGAATGAGACATAGCAAACTCCTTATATAACGACACGTTTTACCGCATTGTGCCTCTTTCAGAGCAACATTGTCAAGAAAACCAATGCAATCCCTGCAAATTCATGCTATTGTCATAAAAACATTATAAACGTTGAACAAGAAACTTGTTTCACATGAGGAGGATTTGATGCCAAAGGAAAGAGAACTGCTACGAAGCCGGATTGGCTTTATTTTTTTATCAGCAGGTTGTGCTATCGGTTTAGGAAACGTGTGGCGATTCCCTTTTATAACCGGACAGTTTGGAGGAGCGGCATTTGTATTGCTTTATATCCTTTTCTTACTGATTTTTGGTCTACCAATCATGGTTATGGAATTTGCAGTTGGAAGAGCATCGAGACAGAATGTAGGCTTAGCGTTTAAGACATTACAACCCAAGGGAACCTCTTGGCATCGCTATGGTCCTATTGCTATTGGTGGAAACTATGTTTTAATGATGTTTTATACCACGGTAAGTGGTTGGCTATTTGCTTACTTATTCTATATGGCTAAGGGTAATTTGAGTGGATTGACCCCTGTAGGGGTAGGAAACCATTTTGGGGGCTTACTAGGAGATCCTCTGAAGATGACTTTTTGGATGATTCTCGCAACCCTGCTAGGGTTAGGCGTCTGTGCCATGGGATTACAAAAAGGGGTTGAGAAAATTACAAAATACATGATGACTGCACTTTTAGCCGTTATGTTGCTTTTAGTTATTAAGTCGGTAACCCTTCCTGGTGCTAGTGAAGGTTTAAAATTTTACCTTCTCCCTAATTTTGCCCGCTTACAGGAATCCGGCATTTGGAATGCAATCTATGCCGCCATGGGGCAAGCCTTCTTTACCCTAAGTCTTGGAATTGGAAGTATGGCTATCTTTGGTAGTTATATTGGCAAAGAACACACGCTGACAGGAGAATCCATTAACGTCGTTGCCCTGGATACCTTTGTGGCACTGATGAGTGGTCTCATTATCTTCCCAGCCGCATTTGCTTTTAATGTAGCTCCCGATGCTGGTCCATCACTTATCTTTATCACCCTTCCCAACATTTTCAATGCCATGCCAGGTGGTAGAGTATGGGGAACCTTGTTCTTTGTGTTTATGGCTTTCGCTGCTCTATCAACACTCATTGCTGTATTTGAAAACATTGTGAGCTACTGGATGGATGTCCACAAGTGGTCAAGAAAGAAAGCCGTGTTGGTTAATATCGTAGCTATCATCATCCTTTCCATGCCATGTGTACTTGGATTCAACCTACTCGCTGGTTTCCAACCATTAGGCCCTGGTACTAACGTATTAGATCTTGAAGACTTGATTGTCAGTTCAACATTATTACCTCTCGGGTCATTAGTATTCCTTCTCTTTTGCTGCAGCAAACGTGGTTGGGGTTGGAATGCATTCATCAAAGAAGCAGACACTGGTAAAGGTGTTAAATTCCCTACATGGGCTCGCACCTATGTTACCTACGTCCTTCCAATCTTAGTTATATTTGTATTTATTATGGGGTACTGGAATATTTTCGCACCGTTAATTCGGGGATAATAACCCTCACTCTGCAAATGACTGCTGTTATGGCAGTCATTTTTTTGTCCTAACGACCTATAATAAACTTAAATAGGATAAAAACGACTACATCTACCCCTTTTAAGCCTTAACCCATCAGTTGAGTTGACAAAGACGGTTCCTTTTCTTACAATTCGTAAGTTGTCTCTGTCAAAGAGACACACACTAATGGAGGGTTTGTGGCTAAAGAAGAAGCTATTGAAGTCGAAGGGGTCGTACGCGAAGCCCTTCCTAACACTATGTTCCGTGTGGAACTACCCAATGGACACGTGATTCTGGCCCATCTTTCGGGCAAGATGCGGAAGCACTATATTAGAATCGTCCCAGGTGATACCGTTCGGGTAGCGCTATCTCCTTATGATCTGACTAGAGGTCGCATTATTTATCGAGAACGCTAAGTCCTGCGCGCTACTATCCTCGTTGTAAAATAACCCAGACAGCTCCGCTCCCCCCTTCTACCGGAGGAGGATTTTCATATGAGCGTACATAAGGGGATTTTTGTAACACTTCTCTTACTACATCTCTGAGTACAGACTTCCCATCAATCGAGTGTAATCCACGTCCATGCACAATTCCTACTTTCTGGAGACGCTGGTTAATTGATTCTTGTAGGAACTCAAGCACCATAATGCGTGCCTCTTCACCAGTTAAACCGTGTAAATCGATTTCTGCTTGTGGTCGCATTGCTTTGAGGCGTCCTAAGGAAGCTTTCCCAGTGAGGTAACCCTTGCGAGTTTTATGAGTTTTTCCGTGATGTAATCCCGCCTCTTTCTCTCGCAAGATATGTGAAAAGCGGCCATTACCAGCCGCTTTTTTTCCTTCCGGGGAAGCCTCCCATTGTTCTAGAATATCTTTAAAGTCCATCTAGACCTCACGCACATCAAGCACTTCCATAACAAAAGGTTTCACTAAATCAACGGCTTCCGCCATAGCGATCCCTTGCATTTTTATGGTACACACAGCATTGGAAGAATCGGTTCCCATGAACGTTCCAAAGGCTATGATATCGACTCCATGCGAGGCGAGAACACTTGAGATTTCAGCAATTGCTCCTGGCTTGTCTTCTACCAAAAAACTCATGCGAATGCCGTAATGGCGTGCTCCAAATAGTTCGAGCAATATTTTAAAAAGATCACTCTTAGAAACAATACCAATAAGTTTGTCACCCTCTAATACTGGAAGGCTGGAGAGGTCTTGGTCAACCATTAACCGAGCAGCTTCTTCTACAGTAGTATCTTTGTCTATAGTCACTACATCACGGGTCATGAGTTTCTTGACCGTCAGTTGGCTCAGCAAATAGGCCATTTCGTGAATTGACAAAGTACTAACAGGCGATGGCGAGGCATATAAGATATCTTTTTCTGAAATAATACCAACCAATTTGCGATCTTTATCCAACACTGGAAGGCGATGCACTTTTTCCCGTTTCATTAATGCCGAAGCTTCTGATACGGACATGTCAGGACTAGCGGTCACTGGGTTTCGTGTCATGCGTCTTTCAATAATCATCTCAACCTCCAACACTGTAAAAGCCAAAAGGCTTACTTAGATTGTACCCCAGAGGGGGAGAAAATTCCACCAAGAACCACATACCCTATTCTCCTAGGTATGCAGCTTTTACTTTTTCATTTTCTAACAATTTTGTACTAAGATCCGAAAGGACAATAACCCCATTCTCCATAACATATCCACGGTGGGAAGCTTTGAGAGCAATTCGAGCATTTTGTTCAACCAGGAATACAGTAACTTCATCTTCGCGGTTAATAATATCAATTTTCTCAAAGATATTCTGAATTATAAGGGGGGCAAGTCCCAAGCCAGGTTCATCCAATAATAACAAGCGAGGAGAACTCATCAAGGCACGAGCAATTGCCAACATTTGCTGTTCTCCTCCACTCAGAGAACGGGTCTTTTGCTTGCGGCGTGCTCCGAGGATGGGAAAGAATTCGTACATCTCCTCTTTTTTACGAGCAATAAGTTCATCATCATGGACAAGAAAAGCTCCCATATCAAGATTTTCTTCAACCGTCATGTCAGCAAAAACTCGTCTTCCTTCAGGAACCAAAGCTACACCCATTCCGGCTATCTCATCGGTTCGCAAACTGCGAGTCTGCCCTTTTGGACGTCTTCCAGGTAGGCCAAATCGCTTTGCTTTCCCATTAGTGTCTGCTTGAGCTATCAGTTGATCCTGATAGGTAATTGAGCCATGATTAATTGGTTCAAGCCCAACAATCGCCTTAAGTAACGTACTCTTGCCGGCTCCATTGGCGCCAATAAGGCAGACCACTTCACCTGCTTTTACATGGAGGCTAACTTCTCGTAACGCCTTAATGCTTCCATAAGAGACACTGATCGAATCTACATTCAATAAATTGCTCATGCTTCTTCCTTTCCAAGATAGGCTTCAATCACTTTAGGGTCATGACGGATTTCGGTAGGAGTCCCTTGGGCAATATTCTGACCATAGTTGAGTACGGTAATCGTATCACAGATATTCATGACCAATTTCATATCGTGCTCAATCAGCACAACCGTGATACCTAAATCACGAATTCTCCGAATGGTCTTCATTAAAGAATCGGTCTCTAAAGGGTTCATGCCAGCTGCGGGCTCATCCAGAAAGAGGATGATAGGGTCTGTAGCCAATGCTCTAGCAATCTCCAGCTCACGTTGGTGCCCATAGGGAAGATTCATGGCAAGCTCATCCTGTAAAGACTCGAGGTGGAAAAACTCCAGCCATTTTATGGCCGACTCATACATGGACTCATATTCATCAACCACATTCAGATAACTACGGATAGCTGTCATAACTCGACTTGAAGAAGGGCTTTTACCAGTCTTAAAATGGAGCCCTACCATAACATTTTCTAAAACTGACAACTCTTTAAATAATCTAATATTCTGGAACGTACGGGCAATACCCATCCGACATATTTTATGGGCGCTACGGTTGGTGATATCCGCCCCTTTGAAATGGACCCTGCCAGACGTCGGGGTATCGAGTCCCGTCATATTATTAAACAGAGTAGTTTTCCCAGCCCCGTTAGGTCCGATAAGTCCAGTAATTAATCCTTCACGAACTTGAAAGTCAACCTGACTGACAGCCACTACGCCCCCATAGGCGCGGGTTAGTTTAGTAGTTTCAAGTAACATCATGTACGGCCTCCCCCTGAACGAAACAAACGCCGAGGAGCGCTTCGTGTATCACGACCAAGAATACCCTGAGGGCGCCAAATCATCATTACTACCAGAATTAAACCAAACAAGATCTGTTTAAATTGTGGTGGAATTACATTTGACAGGCCAACAAGTTGTGGAAAATATGAGATAAACTGAATTATTAAAGCTCCTAAGATAACGGCCTTAAAGTTACCCATACCCCCCAAAACAACCATACAGAGAACCATAATCGAGACCATGAACGTAAAGGCTCCTGGGGTAACTGAAAGGATGAACTCAGCCTGTAAGCTCCCTGCGACACCGGCCACAGCTGCTCCGAGTACAAATGCCCATACTTTGTAACGCGTTACATTAATACCCATGGAGGAAGCTGCAATCTCATCTTCCCTGACGGCTTCAAGGGCACGTCCCAATCGGGATTTTGCTAAACGATTAAATAAGAAATAGGCGATCAATACAAATATCCAGACGAGGATTAAGAACCCCCATTTCTTATAAGGACTTATTGTTATTCCAAACAACGTAATCATCGGGATGCGTTGAATTCCCATAGGACCATTAGTAAGGCTGTCCCAGTTATTCAAAATGTTACGTACTATTTCACCGAACCCTAAAGTAGCAATAGCCAGATAGTCTCCTTTTAACCGCAAAGTCGGCAATCCAATCAGGAGTCCAAAGAAAGCAGCTACGAATGCAGCTAACGGAATAGTTAGCCAGAAGTTCCACCCATAGGTGACACTCAAAATAGCGGTTACATAACTACCTATAGCAAAAAACCCGGCTTGAGTAAGTGATAATAACCCCACATACCCAGTAATAAGGTTTTGTCCAATTGCCATAAGGGCATACACCCCAGTATATATTAATATTAACAGGATAAAGTTAAGCATTATACTTTCTCCTTTTCAGCCTTGCCCAGCAAACCTTCAGGTTTTACTAACAGGATAATGATAAGTGCAACAAATGCAATCGTATCACGTAATCCATACGGGATTCCAAGCAATGCAACACCAAACGTCTCTAGTAAACCTAATAAAATCCCACCTAACATAGCACCAGAGATATTACCAATCCCTCCCACAACTGCAGCTACAAAGGCTTTTAAACCAGTCATAGTTCCCATGGAAGGATACACTTTAATTTCTAAAGCAATTAAAAAACCGGCTGTAGCAGCTAAAGCAGAGCCAATCGCAAAAGTGATAGCAATAATCTTATCAGCTTTAATTCCCATTAGTTTAGCTGTATCTTGATCGAGGCTTGTAGCTCGCATAGCCTTACCAATCCGAGAGCGATCAACAAATAGTTTAAGAGAGACCATCGTTATAATAACAACCGCAAGTATTAATAATTGGTGAGGAGTAATCGAGACTCCACCAATATTGACGGGAGTGTTATCAAACGGATAGTCGAGCTTCCTAGACTTCGTACCCCACATCCAAGCTGCCATGTTACTAAGAATGAATGAAACACCAATTGCAGAAAGCAATGGTGCCAGACGGGTAGCTCTCCTTAGTGGTTTGTAGGCAACGCGTTCAATGACCATCCCCAATGCTGCACTAAACAACATACCAGCCAACATAGCAATGAAAAAGGCAGCAATCGTCCATGGCCCCATGGTCTGTCCTCGGATGGCATCATAGGTAAATAGCCCGATGTAGGAACCGACCATTAGTATGTCCCCATGAGCAAAGTTAATGAATTTCAGAATGCCATATACCATTGTGTATCCCAGCGCTATAAGCGCATAGATACCCCCTAAGGTCAGTCCATTCATGAAGTGTTGGAAAAATTCGGCGATAGATCCCACGATTGGCTCCTTAATAAGGCAGACCTCCGCGACAGACGGAGGTCCACATGTCGTCGTAGCCACAGTATCACATGTGTCACCGACGATGCAACAAAAGCAGATCGAAAGGGGCCCGAAGGCCCCTATAAGTTATTTAATCTCGATCAGTTTACCGTCAACGACAGTATAAGTCCCGATGTACTTCGGAGTTTTCCCTTCAACCTTGTAAACGCCTTGGTAGGCAACCAGGTCTCCGTTTTCAGCAAAATTGATCGTACCTGTTACTCCTGGGAAATTCTTGGTAGCTGCAAATGTATCACGAACAACTTTTCGATCAAACTTACCGTTCTTGGCATATACCTCTTCAAGTGTTTTGAAAAGAATATTAGCAGCATCAAAAGCATTAGTAGCAAAAGAGTCAGGAGCGAAGCCCCACTTTGCAGTGTAATCAGCTACAAACTTCTTATAATCACTCGATTCTTTAACCTGAGTCGGCCCAACATAGATAACACCATCAGTATAATTACCAGCTAAACCATAAATTTCAGGGTTTGAGAAACCATCACTGGAAAGGAATGGAATTTTCATTCCCAACTGGGTGGCCTGTTCGAGAATCTGTGCCATTTCGGCAGTATAGTTCGGTATATAGATAGCATCAGGATTTGCGGCTCTTATTTTCGTCAACTGGGTTTTGAAATCCTTGTCACCAATTTGAGCGGTTTCAGCAATAACAACTTCTCCACCACGGCTTTCGAAACTTGCTTTAGTCCCTTCATATAAACCCTGACTGTAGTCATTTTTTACATAGAGCACACCAAGTTTGCGTACACCAAGCTTCTCGTAGAAATAATGTCCAGAAACATCACCCTGAAGCCCATCACTGGCCACTGTACGGAAAATATAATCACCAATATCAGTGATGTCTTTGTGGGTACCCGAAGGGGTAACCATCATAATGCCTTCATTTTGGACGCGTTCTCCAACAGCGAAAGCAACGCCCGTGAAGACAGGACCAATCAAAGCAACTATTTTGTCGGAACTGGAAAGTTTCTCTATTCCGGCAAGACCCTTCTGAGGATCACCTTCTGAGTCTTCAACAATCAACTCAATGTTTAACTTCCCGGCAATTCCACCGCTAGCGTTCTTTTGCTCCATTGCCAATAAAACACCCTTAGAGATGAGATCACCATAGTTACCATAGTCACCAGTCATGGGACCAATAAATCCGATTTTTACAGAACTCTCCGAAGAGCCCTGTGCAAAAATAGGTACAATTGACACAACTAAAACCAAAAGTGCTGCAATCAATACTTTTTTCATACATTCCTCCTGCATGATTACCCTCTTCCCCACCCCAATTCTTCCATATAAGGAAGAAGGCTATGTGGTACATAGGTAAAGTTAAAGGAATTATATACATAATTTAGTATAAATATTCAACACTTAATCAACTCAATTGGGCAAATTCATTCAGAATTCTCGATATAATGCGTCTATACAAACAAATAAAGAGATATATTACGTTTTAATTCTCAATAACTTCTTAATCATACTCTTATGGAGACAATCTCAGAAAACTAAAAAACTATAGTCAAAGATTTTTCAAACACATCTAAAGCCTCCCACTTTCTCCTGCAAATGACAAAGATTCTTCTTGTTCCTCCACTGTTTTTGTTATATTTTTTACCGTCTCTTTGCTCTACCAGATGTTGACGAACTCCTTACCAATCCCCTATCATCTCAATCACTCCGCTCCGATAGCTCAGCTGGATAGAGCACTTCCCTCCTAAGGAAGGGGTCACGCGTTCGAATCGCGTTCGGGGTATAATTAAACCTTGCAAATTAAAACTTGCGAGGTTTAATTTTCTGAATAGCTTTGGAAGAGTGGAAATTGTAATAAACCTTATTACTTTTCGATCATTGCCCAATATCAATTACCCGTGAAGGTACACTTTCAGACCCTATATCAGCTTGCTTTACACTCATTTTAGGAGGGGCTTCTTCCCAATTTTTTAAATTTTGAACTATAATACTATAAAAAGACAGAACAGTTTCTTCATATTTTTCGATGAATTTTTGGCTCTGTGTGAACCTTCCAGCAAGATCTTTTTCATAACTCACTTTGACGCTTTTAATATCGCAATTTCTTGACTCGTCTACTAATTTTTCGTATGAAAGATATAATTCTTTTGGATTTGCCATTCGACCTTTCACCATAGCATTCAACCACAATGAAGGCTCGATTGCCCTAAATCCTTTTCCATTTTTTAGTTTACATTTCTCTATTTGTCTTTTAAGCCAATTAAGCCTTCCTGCAGCAGTTTTAATATCCTGTGGAACCTTAACCTCAACAGTACATATTACCCTTCTTGCACCTAAATCTACTTGAACAAGTAAAGGTGAAACAATATTTTTAATTCTAAAATTAGACTCAAGCACACCTTTTTCGACAATTTCTTTCTTTTCGAATTCCCAACGATCTTGCATTGTTTTATATCGTTTTTTAGTACAATCCACCATCAACCCAAGATCTTCACTCATCTTCAACGCTAGATCCTGCTCTTCTTGAACCCAATCTTGAACAGCTACCGCTAAGTCCGGGTGGCTTCTACTAAACTCTTTTCTTGCCCGTACGCCTTCTACTACATTGCTCCACCCCCTACTCATACTATCGAAAGTTTTGACTGCTGCGTGGCGGTGCCGAAGAAATACCATGACTTCTTTCATTATTTTTACTTGCGTCGGATCATTAATATTGAGTTCATTATCGGTTAAAAGAATACTTCCTAGAGCAATAATATATCTCCAAGAAAAATGATAGAGATCAACTGATTTAATTCTTGAGACATCAATCGGATAATCAGTAGGACTAGGTACAAATTGATTAGAAATCGATACCAATCTTGGAATTTTTAAATCTCTAGCAAGATTTTGGTAGGCAAAAATCTGATCTTTCTGGACTTCCTGGAGTCCCATTTTCATTTCAAACAATGTTGCATCTTTAATTTTTCCACCAACAACTTGGAGCAACAAGCCATCTACTCGCAACGGTCCTTTCTTCTCATTATCCTCATTGAAAACCTTAATTTCTGGAAAAGAAATTTCAGTATAAGCCTTAAGAGAACCAACCCGTGAAATACCTATTTCTTTGCAAAATAAATTTTTAAACTCTTCCACCATTGTTAATGAAGACAGGAATACCGACGTGAGGCTCAATTCATCTAATTTATTACGAGGCGGGATTAATCGAGCTTCTGTACCCCTTATAACTGAATCTTTATTTTCTAACTTTTGATTTGATTTTAGTATTTCATCGAAATCATTGATAGGCATCCCAATGAGTTCAAAACGCTTAATGGCCATCTCATTACTCCTTGAAACTTTTTAAGTATTATAACACAAAAAAATAACTATTGGAAAATTATTCATTTTATAATGTTTTTATGGAATCTGCTCACCTCAAGTGGCCTTGTCTCTTCATAAAGGAGGAGGAAGTGGACTCACTACTCTCTGAACAAAGAAGAGCTAGATGACCGCAAAGAAATACCTGAATCTCATCGCGGCGTCCAGAAACGTTATACTGGTGGAAAGTATAGAAAAATGTGGACACAGGTACGCTTAAAGCTTGTTTGAGAATTACATGGGACGACTATTTGCTTGTGTGTAGAAAAGAAGATATCTATGGGTAGTAAAAATAAAGTCTCCTGCTGAAATCGATTTTTTGAGAAATATTTGACTGTGTGGGCATTGTTGTGTACGTCACCGGAGTATTAATTGGTGTCTATCTATCAGCAGTTCCAAAACTCCTTTCCCAATTTGAGTATGCGAACGCCCCCCTCCCAGTGACCGTCTTAATCTGGCTCATGATTTATTCCATGATGCACAAAATAGATTTTAGCAGCATAAAAAAAGTCGGACAGAACCCACGTGGTCACAATTGTAGGCGTTCTGGTAGTAGTTCCAGTAATACAGATCGCCAATAGAATTAAGAGCTGGTTCCCAGCTAGGAGAGCGCAAAGGTTGTAGTTTTGAAGTCATTATAATGCACTTGATTAGCACCTAAAAAATCACTCTTCCAGATAAGGCCTAGCATGCATGGTCTCTTGTGCTCCATGCGCCGCGGCAGCTTTTTTCCAGAAGAATTGTGCTCCAAAACGGAATAAGAAAGCTGGATATAGTGGTTTGGCTGCAATTTCTACAGCCATTTTTGGAATAGCTTGTCCATTATGTAAAGCAACTGCAGCTAGATCTAAAGCTCTACGTATGTGACGGGTTCTTCTCCCCCAGTCCTCTAGTTCTTTACTTCCCAACCCATTTCCACCACCAAGAGCAATACCACCGCCCCAAACAAATCCAGCTTCTTGGGCGAACTGCGCACAAACAGCTAAAGCATTCTCATTCTGGGAGGCTTCAGGAAACCCACAATTGACAAGAGCCACAAAATGAGGGAATTTATCTCCCTTGTGGATTTTTCGATAACGAGCCAGTTGCTCTAAAAATGCTAGAACTGGTGACGGGAGGGTGTCAACATAGAGAGGAAATGCCAAGATCACGAGATCGGCCTCACAAATAGTTGCTAGCAACACCATATGAGCTTCTGCACCTCTCTCTTTACTATATATATGAAAAGTATCGACTTGGACTGATTGCTGGGCCAACTTTGAACACAAATACCTCCCTAAACTGAGCGAAGTACTCTTAGATTTTCGTGGGCTTCCTACTAGTAGCACTGCTTTAGTAGTCTTCGCTGGCGAAGTAGAATTATTGGCAGGAGAAAAGGGATTCAGGGCCTTTGGCCTAAGAGGAGCTACAATTCCATCGAGACTACTGATAATCTCCTGGTTAATTTCTGCATCATCTTGGTTAGTATACAATAAAGTACAGCAAGCTCTCTCCGCATTGAAGTTGATGGAGTTCCTCCCGACTAAATGCTTGAAAATCTGTTCGGCATTTGGATCAGGGGCATCCAGCCAACCATACACATATAAGGAAGGGTAATCTGCATATCTTTTTTTATGGTGAGTCTCATGGTGAACTTTAGTAAAAAGAGGAGAAACATTTTGGATAAGATGATCCAATCCCTCTTTAAGCAGAGAAGAATAACCACCAAAACGGACAGGTGTTAGAATTATCATACAATCACTCTGAATCATCGTTTTGGCAACAAGTCGGTTATCATCACTATTCCTGCAGATACCCGGAGTCTTTATCCAGCAAAAGAAATCACCGGCACAAGGAGCTATTTTCAAATCTCTAAGAAGCAAATACTCTACACTATCACCCCGTTCAGAGAAAATTGAGGTAAGCAAACTCCTTACCTTAGCTCCCATACGGTCATCTGATTGCGACCCATCCACTATACATATTTTCATAGTTGACTCCTCTGAGTAGTATACCTCTACCTTAGAAAAACTTCATGTTAACGTAGCACTTTTATATTCAGATAAAGAGTTAAGAGGGAAACGATGGTTACTTTTAAGATCGTCAAGATGGTGAAGCACCATAGAGCACACTGAGAGGTAAATTTAAAACCAACTAGCGTAGAATAAGAATCAACCACACTATTTATGTTATGCAATACGGCACTAAAGGTGCTAAGATAGAGGCAACGCGTGTTTATAAAAGCAAAAAGGAGACTTTAATGCTACAGAAACCTATTATCGAAATTTGTTTGGAATCAGTTGAATCTGTTATAGCTGCGGAGAAGGGAAAGGCCGACCGAGTTGAATTATGTAGCGACTTATTTGAAGGAGGACTCACTCCAACCCTAGGAACCTTCCGTATAGCTAAGAAACTGACCTCAATCCCCATGAACGTTATCATTCGCCCCCGTGGTGGAGATTTTTGTTATAGCGACATTGAATTCGCTGTTATGAAGGAAAATGCTAGAATCTTTAAAGAAGAAGGTGCCAATGCCCTTGTAATAGGTATTTTAAACGAAGACGGAACAATCGATACAGAGCGCATGGAAGAACTCATTAGTATTGCCCGCCCTCTACCAGTAACCTTCCATAGAGCCTTTGATATGACCAAAGACCCCTATGAATCCCTTGAAACATTAATTACATTAGGGGTGGAACGAGTCCTCACCAGTGGCTTAGAACCTACCGTCATGGAGGGATTTCTCCTCCTCAAAGAATTAGTCCAAATTGCTGGCGATCGTATTATAGTAATGCCAGGCTGCGGAATCACAGAACGAAATTTTGACTTTATCAAAGAACAAATCCAAGCCAAAGAGTATCACATGCCCCTACACAGTCCAGTTCCATCCCGCATGCAATGGCGTCCAAACAATGGTGTCTATATGGGAGGACTTTTGCGTCAAGATGAATTCCATATTGAACAAATCGATACAGAGAGGGTCCTCGCAATAACGCAAAGAAAGTAACTTCCTGAATCAAAAGTCTCCTCTCTATTTTATAATTGAGTAATAGATTGTTAAATTGCGCTTCAAGAATGTAAGAAGAGAGGTATAAGGTGGTGTACTGCTTTATGAGAACAGCGTCAGCTGTTTCTTTCGAGTATTACTCCACCCTATCCCTATGACTGGTATAGATAGAGAACCCAATCATAGCTAGCAAAGTGAATATATAAGGAAGTGCTAAAATAAAATCTGCCGGTACATTCCAAGCACCTTGGGCATAGTTAGAAAAGGCATCGGCAAATCCAAAGATTAAAGCAGCGAATAATAATCCTACTGGTTTTTTTTGGCCAAGAAAAATAACCACTAAGGCAATCCACCCCTTCCCACTGGTCATATTGGGCACAAATGCCCCTAGATTTAACGACAACATAGCACCGCCAAGCGCACAAGAGAAGCCAGAAATCAGGAACGCAACAAAGCGATAACGCTGCGGTCGCATACCCAGTGACACTAAAGTTTTCTCATGCAACCCTGCCGCACGTAACCGAAACCCGAAAGGGGTGTGATATAATACCCAGGCAGAAATACCCACTAACAACCAACTTAAATAGATGAAAACATTGTGCCCGATAAAAATATCACCAAAGATTGGAATAGATTGCAATGCAGGAATTTTCAAATGAGGGAGTTGAGCAACATCGTTGAATACAACAACCCCTTTATTTCCAAATAACCGAAATGAAAGCACCACAGTGAGCCCAGAAGCAAACAGATTAGTCGCCAATCCGGTGATAAACAAATTAGATTTTAAATATAACGTCACACTTCCTAGAATTGCCGACAAAGCCATCGTACAAATAATACCAAGCAGAATACCTAAGAAAAGACTTCCCGTATAATGGGCCCATACGATTGAAGAAAAAGCACCCATTAACATTAAACCTTCAAGTGCAATATTCAACATCCCCGATAATTCGGTAAAGAGTCCTCCCGTTGCGGCCAACAGTAAAGGAGTCATAATGGAAATAGCACTATGCAACACAGGAATTGCTACCATTTCTATAACCCCCTCTTTCTCACACCGATTTTCTGTAACACAGAACTAGTGACTAAAAAGAAAACAACAGATTGTACAATAGAAGCTATCTCAAAAGTTACATCAGAATGCAACATAGCGTTACGTGCTCCCGATTCAATATAGGCAAAGAAGAGTGCTGCCGGAATAATTGCAGCTGGACGATAACGTGCAATAAGGGCCACAGCTAACCCATTCCAACCCATACCAACTGAAAAGTCTTTCATACAAGCATAATAGGTGCCAAAAATAGTCATACCACCACCCAACCCAAAAAAAGCACCACTTAAGAACATAGGCCACACTTGGTACCAGCGAGTTCGAATCCCCCCATAGAGTGCAAAACGGGGATTCAGACCAACCATTATCAGTTCATAACCACTCTTTGTTTTATAGAGGTAGAGATGGACCAATATAACTGCAACTATAGCAAATAGTAGACCAATGCTCAGATTTGAAGGCTCTAAAATACGCAGAAAACGGAAATTTTCAGGAATTTTTTTTGTTGCAATGAGATTTGTCTCAGTATCTAAAAAAGGGCCAGCTATTAAATAATTTACTATTAAAACTACCGCATATGAAACTAAAAATGTAGTAATCAACTCAGTGGTATTCCACCGCATTTTCAATACACCCGATAAACCTGCAATCAAACCACCTGTAACAGCCCCCAATAGTAGAGCAATGATTACGCCGAAAATTCCCCATTGGGCGAGAGCCAGAGCACTCACCGTAGCAACAAAGGCCCCACTATATAACTGCCCCTCTCCTCCTAGATTAAAATTACCGGCACGCATAGCTAGAGAAAATCCAAGACCCCCAAAAATGAGTGGAATAGCAGTATTAAGCATATTCCCAAAGTAGTACATATTTTGTAGCGGCCCTAAAAAAAAGTAGCGTAAAGTTCTTAAAGGAGTCTTACTTAACAAAAGAGCCAGTATCACAATGACGACCAATGCAATGGCAATAATAACAAGGATACCAAAAGAATTCCGGAAAACAGCGGGCAAAACAGGGCGTTTCTTTTTCAAAGACTTATCCATGAAAAGCCTCCTGACGTTTCAACCCTAACATATAGGCACCCATCTCTTCCTTTGAAACCTTGTTGAGCTCATCACCCTCTAGCATAGCAACAATTGAACCTCGATAAAATACAATAACACGATCAGAAGCCGCTAAAACTTCATCGAGGTTACTTGAAATAAGGATAACAGCTGCGCCACTACTTTTTAATTGAGTCATTTGATCATACACAAATCTACTACTAGCGACATCAAGTCCCCAAGTGGGCTCACTAAAAACAATATAATCACGGTATTGTTCAATTTCACGAGCTAGGATAACTTTCTGAATATTTCCCCCAGAAAGAGTCCCAATCGGCATCCGTGGCGTCCCTTTGATAGCATAGATTTTAAGCAAGTTTGCCGTATGTTGCTCTATACGTTTTTGTTGCAGGATCCCGTTTTGACAAAACTTGCTCCTAGCTGCTACAATCATATTTTCAGCCACATCGGCCTCTAGGGCACTTCCCACATGTAACCGGTCAGAAGGGACATATGCTAACCCTCTTTGACGTAATGCATGCGTACTTAAATTTGTAATATCGAGTCCTTTATGGACCACCCTCCCGGTTGAGATAGGTAATATGCCACTTAAAACAGACTCCAGCTCACCCAATCCATTTCCCCCGACACCAGCAAATCCTAGAATCTCTCCAGATAAAACACTGAATGAGACCGCATTTAGCAAGGGATGTTCTTGATTTTTTCGCACTACCGAGACATCTTCAAACTGAAGAACAGGCATCTTCTCTTGAGTATATTCAACCTTATCAATCGTCAAAGAGATACTCTGACCCATCATTAAGCGTGAAATCTCCTTTTCATCAATTGAATCCGTAGCAAAATCACCCACCATCTTGCCCTGACGCATAATGGCGATACGATCGGAGATAGCTTTTATCTCATGCAACTTATGAGTAATCAAAATAAGTGAGGTGCCATAGGTAACTAGCGTGCGTAACGTAACAAACAGGGCCTCAATCTCTTGTTCTGTCAAGACCGCAGTAGGCTCATCTAATATAAGAATGTCGATATCGCGGTATAACATTTTGAGAATCTCAACTTGTTGCTTCTGCCCAATTGTCAAGCTCCCTACTTTATTAGACGCCTTTACAGAAAAATGGTGCTCTTCAATAAGTGCAGCAACCTCTTTTTCAGCTTTCTTTAAATCATAGATGATCCCACCATAGCGTGGTTCTGTACCCAGCGTCACATTTTGCGCTACGGTAAAATCGTCAACTAACATAAAATGTTGATGCACCATTCCAATTCCAAGACGATTGGCAACCAACGGAGAACTTATACTTTCCTCTTTGCCCATGATTGAGATAGAGCCAGCATCAAGATGCTCAAGGCCATACAAAACTTTCATCAACGTAGTCTTGCCGGCTCCGTTTTCGCCTGCAAGACATAAGATCTCTCCTTTATTAAGCACTAAAGAGACACCATCATTGGCGTGTAGTCCCGTCTCGCGATAAATTTTGACAATCCCGTGCATCTCAACTGCATATTCCATGCTTCGTCTTACCTCAGTGTGACCTCATACTTTCTGCGTTATAGCGGAGGAAGGGTATAATCAATCCTTCCTGCACGAACTTCGGCCATGAACACCTCAAATTTTTGTCTGATGTCAGCTGGTAGATTCTTAGTGTAAGCAGGGTCATCAAAATAGAACCCAAGATATCCCTCTTGAGCTCCTACGATTGAAGCGTCTCCATACACAACATTTTCAGCCAGCACATCAGCGAGGATCTCTTTTACCAGCTTCTTTTGTTCCATGGAACCACAACCAACTACATACCCTGGAGCAGAGTCGTATTCGTTAGTATTATGGAACACTATATAAGCACCTTCAGTCTGAGCAACTTTAAATAGCCCCTGGGCGGCACCTCCGGCAATTGCTGCAAACACATCGACACCGGCTGAGCGCATACTCGAAGCTAAGTCTGCGGCCTTATTTGCATCAAACCAGTTCCCAATTACTCTAAAGTCAAGTTCTATAGCAGGATTAACCAGCCGTGCCCCTTGGAGAAACCCAGGTAACATGTGCTTATTTAACAACGGATATTCTTGGGCTGCAATAAACCCAATCTTTAGCGCTGCATTTGCATGGGGCATAGTACTGGTGGTTACTAAACCAGCTAAATACCCTAAATAGAGCGATTGTTCATACTGGTTATATAAATAGGTGCGAATCTGAGCATTCCCCTTCATCTCTGCATCGGTAATGATAAATCTTGCTTTAGGAAACTTTGCCCCAACTCTTTCACAAATTTCAGGCAATGAAGGATTAGATCCCAAAACTACATCATACTCACCAGTAGCAACTAACGAAGTTAATTGCTCTTCCCATTCAGCCTGGTTAAATCCTGCCTCATAAATCTTCACCTTTACATGTTCATGTTCCGCTGCAAATTCTTGAGCACCCTCACCTAAGGCTGTATAAGGAGGACTACCTGCCATTACACCGGTGATATAGACTAAAACCGATAATGACTCTTGTTCACGAGACAATTGTTCGGCTTTCCCAGCTGCGAACATTGAAAGCGAAAACATCAATACTATAAGAATCAAGAGACTTTTCTTTTTCATATTCCTCTCCTTTTTACCAGTCACGTTATGGTAAACTGACTGTATCACAAGCTCGCTCAACGCTCCAGCCACAATGGACTAGTCCATTAACCGCTTGTAACATTTTTTCGACTTTTCCATGCTCCCAAATATTTCTTCCTACGGCGATCCCACGCCCTCCAGCTTCAAGAGAATCAAAAATATCTTGAAATACATCTTTAATAGAGTCTGTCTTTGCTCCCCCTAAAATAACAATTGGTACTGGGCAACTCGCAACAACTTGTGCAAAAGATTCTATGCTCCCTGTATAATAGGTCTTAATAACATCAGCTCCCAACTCAGCTCCCATCCGGGCAGCCATCTTGATAGCTTCGCCGTCATGGGCTGCAAACTTTTCCCCTTGTAAGGTCCCCTTAGCCATAACTTCCAGCATAACGGGCAACCCTAAGGTATGACATCGATCAATGGCTAGAGAAGCCTGTTTGATAAATCGCCCCTCTTTTTCATGGCCAAACTTTACGGTTATGGCCGCATAAGAGGCTCCATAAGCCAACGCAGTCTCAGGTTCTACTATCAACTCCTCTTCAAACCTCCCCCCTAACACCGTAAATCCACCCGTTAAACGTAACACTAAGGCAGTTGATCGGTCCCAAGCATCTAAAGAGGCGTCGACGAAACCTTTAGTAGTTAAAATCCCATCAACTTGGGCATCAACACAGGCCTGAACGATTTTGGTTGGATTTTCAATTCCAGAAAGAGGCCCGGCAATAGCACCATGGTCCATAGCAATCGTCACCGAGCGTCCATCCTTTTTATTAAAGAGCGCATGTGTGCGTAAAGATATTCCCGTATGCATTATTTCCTCCAAAGCCCTTTTAGAGATCTATATAGTGAACGATACTGGGTAAATAATTCGTCATAGAGTGGTGCTAAGGCTACATTTGGATAATATGTTTTACCCATACGCACCAACTCAGATACTGCATCAGCAAGTGAAGCATATTCTCCTAAAGCTGTTCGAGCAAGGACCATCGACCCTACTAATTCAGCATCCCCGATTACCGGTACCGTAATGGGACGTCCCGTCACATCAGCTTTAAGCTGATTTAAGAAATTGCTTTCAGCAGGACCTCCTGTAACCCGAATAGCGTTGATTACACCGCCAGACTCTTCCATCACTTCAATCACATCACGAATAGCTAAACAGACCCCTTCAGCTACCGCACGCAAAGCTTCACCCTGGCCGGTTGAAAGTGATAATCCAAAAAAGACTCCTTTGGCATGAGGGTCCCAAATTGGAGCCCGTTCACCAGTGAGATAAGGGAGAAATACAACTCCACCTGCACCAGGGGAGGTCTCCTCCATAAGCGCGTACATCTTTTTAAAAGAGAGCTTGGTGAGCCCTACTAATTCTCTGGCCCAGCCGATAGCTTTGCCCGAAGTCGAGATAATTCCTGAAACATTATAAAAAGGAGTAACGGGGTGAAGGTAGGTAAGTAACCTTTCATCGGCCAACGGTTCTTGCGTACAAAGATTGATACCCTCACTTGTACCCGATCGGTTACAAACCATACCAGGCTCTACGACCCCACAGCCGAGGATAGAGACCAAGAAATCGGGACCTCCCGCAAATACCGGAATGTTCTGAGAAATATTCAAAGCTTTAGCAGCTAGGGCTGAAACCTTCCCAACTAAATCCCCTGGCTTGCAAAATGGAGGAAATTTAGCCGAATCCAAACCAATCTTCTTTAGTAGTTCCTCCGTCCAATACCAGCGCAGAGCATCTTCAGCATGAAGAATTGCATGCGCCTCTCCAGTTAAAAGATAGTTAATGTATTCAAAGGATGAGAGGAACCATCGGCTTTTACGATAGATACTCTCTTCGTTACGACTTATATGTAATATTTGCGGTAATACAAAACTAGCATCGATAAAATGGCCCACAATATGTGAGATTTCAGCCGCTTCCGCTACCGCCCGCCGGTCTAACCACAACCGAGCCATAGCCGATTCAGCATATAAAAGACCTTCTGCTAGCGTAGGTTCAGCCAATACTGGAACGATTGTAGGACCATTGCCACTTACCACAATTGCGCTAATAGCACCTTCAGTTGAGATCTTTTTACATATTTTGGCCAGTGCCTGGGCCCACTCGCGAGGGTTAACTTCCTGAGCTCCCGGTGCGCTGCTACTCATAGAGAGGGGAAACTTCACCAACTTCCGCAAAACTCCATCACCGCTAAAGAGCGCAGCTTTGCATGTGGTAGTTCCAATATCTATCGATAGGACCATTTATGCCTCCATTTTTAGCAATACACGGTATGCTGAACCCGAAAGGGCTTCTTCTACAGCTGTACTAACCTCCTCTAAAGGATATATGCGACTAATCAAATCATCAACCACTACTCGCCGATTGGAAAGAACTCTCACGGCAGTATAAAAATCATGTTCACTGCGCCCTTCAGAACCTGTGATTACAAATTCATGCCGATGTATTGTATTCATATCGAGGGGCAGTGGAGGCTTATTACCATACGAGGTATAGATGTTTAGAATGCCATTCGTTGCCAAGACTGCAGCCGCAACCTCGACTGCAACCATGGCAGAGGTAGTAATAATAGCACTATCAACTCCTCTTCCGTTTGTAATTTTACGAATAGTTGTGGTGCACGCCTCTATGTTTGAGGCGTCGAGACTGATTGCCCCCAACTGTCTGGCTGCTTCCAACCGCTTAAGATCAATATCACAAGCTATTACACGTAGCCCCATCGCTAAAGCAACTTTTACGTGTAACAATCCCATGGTACCCACCCCACTGATAAGAATGGTATCTCCTAAACTGGCTTTTGCCGTACGTAGTGAGCGGATACAGCAAGCTAGAGGTTCTGCTAATGCGGCTTGCTCTAAAGGTAACTCAATAGGGACCACCTGTAATTGACTGGGCTTTACCACCATATACTCTGAAAAAGCACCTAAGACCCGCTGTCCCGCTTTAAATCTATTTTCACAGAGGTTAGAATTCCCTGCAAGGCATGCTGGACAGGCGTGGCATCTATTTACCAAATCAAGGGCAACATGATCATGAACATGCATATCCGGCACCACCTCAGGGCCAACAGTTATAATTGTACCGCTGGCCTCATGTCCTGGTATTATGGGGTAATAAATCTTCCGCTCCCCCTCATACAGGCGTTGCTCCAAAGTACAGATGCCACAATAAGCTATTTTGACTAAGACCTCATCATCTTTTGGTACTGGAATCTTTTCTTGTTGAATCTCAAACTGCCGGGGTTTGATCAGATAAGCACTTCGCATGCGCAACCTCTTTTCTCTTAAGTTAACGTTTAACGTTAGATTTAACTTCATTTCAGTGTGGAGCCCGTCTCCGCATCTGTCAAGAGAAACCGACTAGAACCGTTAACCCGACTGTGGTACTATAATCTATAAAAATTCATGAGCAAAAAAATGGAAAAGAAACAGTATAGAATTGGAGAACTAGCTCGCAAGGCCAATGTGACGACGAGGACTGTCCGTTATTATGAATCATTAGGTTTACTTAAAACCCAAGATCGTAAGAATGGCAGCCAACGCCATTACACTGACGAAGACCTCGTCTACCTTAATCGAATTATCCAATTAAAGAATTATGGCATGTCGCTCGAAGAAATAGCAGAAATAATTCGACTCGGAAATGAGGATACTACTGGTGAAAAACGCCGATTGGAACTACTTAAACACTACCGCAAGCTGCTCAGCAAAGAGATTCAACACCTCGATAACGTCAAAGCACTCATCAAAGACTTGAGTTGGCATGTCCAACAACTGGAATCAGTAGATTCCGACTTTAAACAATGCCCAGGGTCTGCTTGTCCGCGTTGTGAATTTAAAGATCGCTGTGAATTTTATCTGCAAAAAGACCAATAACATTATTTGTTAGAGAAGTTTTAACAACGCCTCAACTGCCTTTAGAGGAAATTTTTCGTCTGTATTCTTCTCCTGCAAGGAGTGTAGTAGAGCCCGAGTGGATCTATTTTGGGGTAGCATATAGAGCCCTTCACGAGCACAATCTTCAGCTAATATTCGATTTGATAAAGCTAGCGCTTTGGCTAAGTTAGTGTTAAAATCACCCTTTTTAGCCATTGCCTGAGCAATAACTTCTTGCTGCACCTTACTCTCTAATAACGTGGTAAGGGCTGCTACTATCTTTGGATCTTTGGCCTTTTTCTCTGCATAATTATCATACACCAGATATATAGCATGGGACGGGCAAGCATCAACGCAAAGACGGCATCCATCAATGCATTTTGCAAAGTCTATCTGACCAGTTTCTGTATTAGTTGCCCCTGTAGGACAGACAAAGAGACACACACAATCTTTTGTACATAACGCAATATTTCTAGCTGCATGCATGAAAAACTCCTCCTACGAAATTTTAGTAAAACGGGATGTCGGGGCCTTGCAAATAGGACAGAGATTAGGAACTTGCCCACCAATTGCAATAAAACCACACGCTTCGCACACATAGAGGTTATTTCCCTCTAATAAGGCTTCTCCCTGTTTTTCATAACGACTTAGTACAGATTTCTGGATAGCCGTAACTTTCTTACCCCATGTCACACAACGTAAAGCACCCCTGTCACCGTTAGCTTCGGCTAATGCAGTTATTTTCGTATAACTATTCTCGATATCATCAACAAGGTAAGGAGTTACCTCGTCTAGGCTAGGAGAGTCGGTCTCTACTGCAACTTGCGTAAAGTGAGAAACTAACTCTTTCCACAGTTCTGCCTCGGTAGTTCGCATCTGTTTTTCACACGCTTTTTGTAAATTAGAGCATATCGCCCCTAGCGCATGGGACGAATACTCTTTAACATCCTCCATCCAACTCCTCCTAAAATTTTATATCTTTTCTATGCTACCACCACTTGGTGATGTTGTCACCAACTCTTTTGTTGACCGAAACAAGCCGAACTCGTATGTTATATCAACGAAATGAATATTATTTAAAGGAGGCCTACCATGGCTGTAATAATGTATAGTACTCCAACTTGTGGATTTTGTCGGATGGCAAAAAGTTACTTTGATAAGAATAAGATACCGTTTACCGAGTATAACGTAGCTGTAAATTCAGAGAAAGCTCAAGAAATGGTTCGCAAATCGGGACAAATGGGCGTACCGGTAATTGATGTAAATGGAAAAATCATCGTTGGTTTTGACCGTGGAGCAATCGATCAAGCCCTCAAAAAATAGCATCACTTTTAAGCTCCGCATCGCGGAGCTTAGCTTTTCCTCCCAATTCTATATTAAAGTACTTGTCACTAATCTTTTTACACTCTAAGGTACTCGCATATGAGTACAAGCAGCCCTTCTTCTAAAAAGCATCTTGTCTTAGCTGGTATGACCGTAATTCTTTGGTCAACAGGTTTCGTGTTTACTAGGATTGCAGTTACCTACTTCTCCTCTTATTCTGTAGGATTACTCCGTTATCTTTCAGCCTCCGTAGTTTTGATTATAATCGGATTCTATAAAAACATCGGGTTACCCCATAAAAAAGATATACCTCTGTTCTTTGTACTCGGCGCGCTAGGCTTTGCTCTCTACCAACTATTATTCAATATTGCCTTGACGACTATTACAGCAGCTACTGCAAGCGTAATTGCCGCTACAGTACCAGTCTTAACGGCACTCTTTGCCTCCATCATCTTCAAAGAACGATTGAATACTATGGGCTGGATTGCCGTGGCAATTGAATTCTCTGGGATTCTTATCCTTACCTTCTGGCATCGCGAAGTTTCTGTTGGTTTGGGAATACTGTGGATGCTGATAGCGGCTTTAAGTTTCGCAGCCTATAATCTGATCCAACGATTCTCGACCAGCTATTACACCCCTCTACAAGCAACTATTTACAGTATTATAGCTTCTACTATCTTACTTCTACCTTTCCTACCTATTACTATCAGAGAAGTTAGCCAAGCACCCTGGCAACCAATCGCCGCTGTCGTTTTCATGGGGATCTTCCCCAGTGCCATTGGATTTATCCTTTGGACCCGGGCTCTCTCGATCGCTCCACAAATTGGCGATGTTACTAATTTCATGTTTCTGACCCCTCTCCTTTCCACTCTCCTAGGAATACTCCTCATTGGCGAGTTCCCTGATTTGGGAACTTTATGGGGAGGTGTGATTATTTTATTGGGGGTAGCGTTGTTTAATAACCGTCACAGAATCATAAAACGGATGAAACTATACAGGCCGAGTTAAAGGTGTTATTCTGTTTTCATGGAAAAGACTTATTTTGTGTATCACACCACGATTGGAGAACTCCTAGTCGCTGAAAAGAGCGGAAAGATAACTGACGTAAAATTAACCTCTCGGTTGAAACCGATCTTTGATGGAGAGTTTCGTGAAACCCCACTATTAACTCTCACCATCCAACAATTACATGAATATTTAGCGGGAAAGCGATTTACCTTCGACCTCCCATTAGCGCCGCAGGGAACCACATTCCAACTAGCCGTGTGGCAGGCCCTCCTAGACATTCCCTATGGAGAAACCCGCAGCTACGGTGCTATAGCCCACGCTATAGGTAACCCTAAAGCAGCCCGGGCTGTTGGTATGGCGAACCATAACAACCCTATCTCCTTTATCATCCCTTGCCACCGCGTAATCGGTGCCAATGGAGCTTTAGTGGGCTATGGTGGAGGCCTTGATCTCAAGAAAAAACTATTAGCATTAGAGTCTAAAAACACACCTCATTAATTAAAACTTGGCAAACCGCTCCCCAAAAGATGTACACTTTTCTATCTCTGGAAGGGAATCTTCTTGAATGGCTAGGCCACTTTCAAACAAGTTGGCCTTCAAAACAGTGACACGCTTTTGCCAGTCTCGCATCCATAACCCATCACCCCATCCATAGGCACCAAAGAGGGCAATTTTTCGCCCAGCTAGTTCCTTTTCTATTTGCTCAAAGAATGGTAAAAATTCAGAATCTTCTAATTCCTCATCACCTTCAGAGGGACATCCAAAAGCAAAACGGTCATACTGATCAAGTACTTGAGCATCACACTGACCCACAGGAAACACATCCACTTCAGCTCCTGTTGATCTCGCTCCTTCAGCAATTAATGCCGCCATTGACTCAGTATTACCCGTTCCACTCCAATATATTATTGCAATACGCATTAAAAACTCCTATATGTTAGCCTGCGCTAACATGCCAAAGCTACTGATCCCTGCTCATATCGTCAAGAGACAGAACTCTTTATAGATTGACGGAGCAACAAAACCACAGTATAGTGAAATTATCTGGACGTTTTTAGTCTGGGTCATTGTTCTGTAGACCGTGTGTTTTCAAATCGGGGGAGAGAAAATATGCGGTCTTTTCATTTTGCCTAAGCAATCAAACGAGCTCCCTCATCTGCTAAAATCTGCATAATCAAAGCGTTTCCTTGCTCATTTGGATGGATGCCATCTTCACACAATAAAGAATTCTGCTTCTGATATGCCACAAATTCACTACGCACATCAATTAACGTTGTATGGGTATCAGCAGCAATTTTCACAATCTGCTCAGAGTACTCAGCCTGGTGGCGTCCAATATTATAGACATCATTCAGCCAGTAGAGAATATTTTTTTCATCAAGTCCTTTTCTACAGATGTGTGCAAAAAACTTCTCCGAATCTATGGGGGGAAGGGTCATGAGCACGGGAACTATTGCTGTTGAGTTGAGTAACTCAATCATCGTCCGTAATGTTTCATCAAACTTGGTTAATGAGGTTTTTGGAAAATGATCTGATTCTGGTTTAGCAGCCACCTCGTCCCACAGAAAATCACAATCGTTGCCACCATATTCTAATAACACCATATCGCAGGCCAACCCCTTTTTCATGCCCCGTTCTAGCAACTGCATCCCTTTGGTAACTGTGCATCCAAATAGAACGCTAGATTGCACTTCCATATTTAGCGCTTGTCCCAATTTAGCATGACCGTTATCCTCTAAGAGCACATAACGATCTTCTTCTTCATTATAAATAACCCCTTTCAGGATTGAATCTCCATAGATCTTCAAGACTTTTTGATTTTTATTCATACTCATCTCACCTCCAAGATTGTATAAGTATAAAATCATAGTTCTTGATATAACATAGTTTAATTTAATCATATTTCAAAAAAACTACCCCTTAAATTAACCAGTAATAATTAACTACATGTGGTACATAAGGGGTATGGTAATATGCTGGTCACTTACTGCTATTACTTTTGAATAAAGGTTCCCTCATCAATTTCTTTAAAAGCTTGATGTAACTCTTCACGTGTATTCATAACAATAGGACCACCCCAAGCTATTGGTTCTTGTAATGGCATCCCTTCTCCTAACAAAAACCTCACCCCTTCCCCTCCTGCTTGTACTGCTACCGTATCACCGTTCTTTAATAATACTACGTGTGAGGTAGGTACTAGGTTGTTAGAGGTGTCAAATTGTCCGGAACCTTGGATAAGGAAACAGAAAACAGTATTCTCCTCCTGCACTCGAACTTGCCATGTCGCGTTTGGTTTGATTTCTACATCTAATAATCTAGCCTTAACATAATTTCCTTCAACTGGGCCAACTTTCTCTTTATAACGCCCTGATATAATACGCACAGTCACATCTTTTTCAACAACTTCTGCTACCATGCTGGCACTTATATCGCGATAGGTTGGCGCTGTCATTTTCTCCTTTTGAGGCAAATTGACCCAGAGTTGCACCCCCAGTAGATGGTCTGTACTTTGGGGCATCTCTTGATGGAGAATTCCCCGCCCAGCAGTCATCCACTGGCAAGAGCCGTCCAAAATACTCCCCTGGTTTCCTAGCGTATCTCTATGCTCAATATCTCCGTGAATTAGATACGTAACTGTTTCAATTCCCCGGTGGGGGTGCCAAGGAAATCCTTTCAGATACTCCTCTGGATTAGTCGAGTCAAAAGCATCCAACATTAAAAATGGATCAAAATCTTGAGTGTCAGGGCGACCGAACATACGCCGTAATTTCACTCCAGCACCATCATACTGAACATTTCCAGCTACCAGACGATCTATAATTCTATTACCCATAAAATCCTCCATTCAAAATCAGTATACCATAAAATATTTCTAATCCTAAGCTCCTTTTTGTTCCCTTTCAATTTAGCAAAAAATTGTCTACAATGAACATTGGATTGATTCCAAAGAATGTAAGGAGGAACGAATTTATGGATGTAAAATTTTATCTTTGTAAAGAATGCAAAAACGTTGTTGAATTGATTTATGATGGTGGCGGAGAGCTCGTCTGTTGTGGAGCTCCCATGGTGGAATTGAAAGCCAGCACCGCTGATGCTGCCAACGAAAAACACGTCCCAGTGGCTAAGAAAGACGGTGATACTACGGTAGTTACTGTTGGTTCTGTATTGCACCCCATGACCGAAGAACACTATATCATGTGGATCGCAGCTGTCACCGATAGGGGTGTTTTCCGAAAAGCTCTTAAGCCAGGGGAAAAACCTGAAGTTTCTTTCCGTTGCTTAGACAAAGTGGTCGCATACTACGAGTATTGTAACCTCCACGGATTGTGGAAGTTTGAGCTCTAAGATCACTGTATAACTTTACGAAAGGCGCCGGCTATTAATTGCCAGCGCCTTATTTTTTTACGTAATAAATCAGTCTAGGACCAACGAAGGGGCAACATGAACCCGTGCTTTGAGATCGCGGTCTAACATATACAAGCCCTTGCCTGCTCCAAATAGTTCAAACTGGTTGAGATTATTTTCAGCATTCATTTCCTCTTCACCCTGTTCTTTTACAAACCAATCGAGGAATTGCACAGTCCGATAATCTTTCTTTGCTAGAGCTTCGGTATAAATGGTATTAATAGAATCAGTGACATACCTTTCATGCTCAAGAGCCGCTGTTAAAGGCTCCTTAAAGTCTTTATACTCCCTAGAAGGGTCAGCAATAGCACTCAATTTAATCTCATGGCCATTGTTTAACAGATACTGTCGGATCAACATCGCATGATCTTGCTCCTCCTGTGCTTGTACTTTGAACCAGTTCTCAAACCCTTCCAACCCTGCATTGGCATAGAAATCAGCCATATCTAAATAGAGATATGCAGAAAACAATTCTTTGTTAATTTGTTCATTTAATAAGTTAACGATACTTTTTTGTAACATCTTATAGCCTCCATTAGTACACTTAGTACTCTTTTTGAAATATATACAAATATACTCAGTTTATTTGCAATCGGCTAATGAAAAATATATCGAGATAAATTCATCGATTACTTGACGAGGAGAGTGAAGTACCCTATTATTGCTCTCAGCAATTGTTGCTACTAACAAACATATTACAGGAAGTGATTGTGTACGATTTATGTGACCTGAGACGCCTCATCCTCGACCTCCGTCGTTTCGAGGAAACTTTAAAAGAACAAACTAACCTCTCCCTTAATGAGGCTCTTTGTTTGTGTCAGTCGGGGAAAGGTAATCTAGAGCCTAGTAACCTAGCTCAAGAATTAGAGATCTCCCCCTCTCGGTTGAGTCGTATCTTGGATTCTTTAGAAACCAGAGGTTTTCTAGTCCGCTCAATATCTGAGGAAGATCGAAGAATTATTAATATCGACCTCACAGAAAAGGGCCAACAGACGGTAGAAACCCTTCATTGCACCAATATATCTATCCCAAGACATCTTGAAGAGGCCATAAAAACGCTACACGAAACAGGAGCAAATAGATGAAAACATATGTCATTGTCGGAGGAGTTGCCGGTGGAGCCGGTACTGCGGCAAGATTGCGTCGACTTGATGAAACGTCACGCATCATTCTTTTTGAACGGGGTGAGCACATTAGTTATGCTAACTGCGGCCTCCCCTATTATGCTGGAGGAGCTATAACTGAGCGCTCTCGGTTGTTCGTCATGACGGCTGAACGATTTACTGAAGTGTTCCAAGTGGAAGTAAAAGCTCTCCATGAAGTACTTTCCCTCCATAAAGAGGAACAGTTTGTACGGGTGAAAGACCTCACGACTGGCACTATTTCTGACCAATACTATGATACCTTGGTGCTTAGTCCAGGTGCCGCTCCTATAAAACCACGTATTCCTGGAATAGATGACTCTGCCATCTTCTCTCTACGCACAGTTGAAGATGTTGATAACATCGTCAAAAAAATAGAACACCATCAAACAAATCGTGCTGTTGTAGTAGGGGGCGGGTTCATTGGTCTGGAGATGGCAGAAAACCTTAAAGAACGACACATTAAAGTAACGCTTGTCGAAGCTTTGGATCAGGTTATGAATGTTATCGATTATGATATGGCAGCCATAGTCCAACAACAACTTCGCGATAAAGGAATTAAACTTTACCTCAAGGATGGTGTTAAAAGTTTCGAACGCCAAAAAGGTGAGCTCTTGGTAACTCTCGCGTCGGGTACCGTTATCCCTACTGACATGGTTATATTATCGATTGGCGTACGCCCTGATACTAAAATTGCCCACGATGGGGGATTAAAGCTAGGAGTTAATGGCGCCATTTCAGTGGATGAACAATTTAACACTAGTGACCCGCACATCAAAGCTGTAGGAGACGCCATCGAATATCCCCACCCTGTCACCAAAAAGCCGGTAACGATCCCCTTAGCCGGCCCTGCCAACAAACAGGCACGGCTCTGTGCCGAAGCTATAGCATATGGATCCTGCCGTCCGTACGGAGGAATAATTGCTACCAGCATTGCCAAGATTTTTGACTTAACCGCAGCTTCAACGGGTATGACTGGCAAACAATTGAAACAGGCTGAGATACCGTATGCTGAAGTAATTACCCATGCGGGCAGTCATGCCGGCTACTACCCGAATGCTTTACAACTGGCTGTAAAAATTCTTTACGATCCTAAGACAGGACTTCTCTATGGTGGGCAAGTCGTTGGTTATGATGGGGTTGATAAACGCATTGATGTGTTGGCTGCCTATCTCAAAAAAGAGGGTACTGTTACCGACCTAGCTGAATTCGAACAAGCCTACGCACCCCCCTTCTCAAGTGCTAAAGACCCTCTTAATATGGTGGGATTCGTTGCCCAAAATGCTATGGAAGGAATCAGCCACATTATAACGTGGGACCAACTGGAAGAGTTTCGCCAGAAAAATGCTTTTATCCTTGACGTGCGCACTGAAGAGGAGTTTGATTTAGGAACTATCCCCGGTGCCGTAAACATTCCTCATACTGAAATTCGCACACAATTAGCAAAAATCCCTAAAGACAGACCTATTATCATGGCCTGTGCTGTTGGTGTACGTGGCTACCTCGCTGAACGGATGCTTGTTCAAAGCGGATACAATGAAGTCTATAATTTAACCGGTGGTTATCGAACTTGGTTAGCCGTCCATAATGAACTAGCAGCCCTAGAAAACCCAGAAGATGCCAGTATTTCATTGTTCACGTCCAGCCCCAGTGAGGAAGATGGGAGCCCACGTAATCCTCAGTCAGATGCAATTACACTGATCGATGCGAGTGGCCTTCAATGCCCAGGTCCTATTTTAACCCTCAAAAAAACTATGGATACGCTACGGCAAGGTGACTTCCTCCGCGTATTGGCTACCGACCCTGGATTTAACAGTGATGTGCAATCGTGGAGTAAACTGACGGGGAATCGTTTAATCTCGTTAGAAACTAAAGAGGGGAAAATAGAAGCTGTCTTAGAGAAAGGGGCTCTCAAAGCCCCATCAAGTGTCATGCAATCAAACTCGAATGGAACAACTATTATAGTCTTTTCCAATGATATGGACCGCGTGCTGGCCGCTTTCGTACTAGCCAATGGAGCAGCTGCAACGGGGCGCAATGTTACGTTGTTTTTCACCTTCTGGGGATTAACTGTATTACGAAAAAAAAGACCTGGAAAGGTAAAAAAAGATTTTATGGGTAACATGTTTGGAATGATGCTCCCTAGCGGTATGGAAGATCTCTCGTTGTCAAAGATAAACTTTGGAGGAATAGGGCCTAAGCTGATGCGTAAAAGGATGAAACAAAAACACGTTGACCAATTACGCTCGATGTACACGCAAGCCCGTATGGCAGGTGTCCGCATGGTAGCCTGTCAGATGTCTATGGATATTATGGGGATTCCTCAGGTGGAATTACTTGATGGAATTGAAATTGGTGGAGTCGCTACATATATGGAAGCGGCCTCTGAAAGTAGTATTAACTTGTTCATTTAGGAAGTGCTGTGCTATACTTATAACATGTTATTTCAAATCAAGTTGCTATAATTTTTAATTATAAGGGGAGACTAAGGTCTCCCTTTTTCACCTCGGAGAGGCAAAAGGAGAGAACATGCTCTACAGATCATTTGGTAAAACAGGAAAAGAAGTATCAGTTATAGGTATGGGCGGTATGCGGTTTAAAAAGGAAGATTATGCTGACGATGATTATAGTCGTGCCGTTGCTATTATGCATAAAGCACATGCGGCAGGAGTTAACTATTTTGACACTGCCCCCGGATATTGTGACGATACGAGTGAAAAGATTTTTGGTGAAGCTTTCAAATCTATGGATCGCTCCTCATTTTATGTCTCCACTAAATGTGGCCTTTGGAATGCAAAAACTAGTGCAGAAGCCCGTAACATGATAGATCAGTCTCTTGAACGTCTTGGGGTCGATAAAATTGATTTTTATAGTATGTGGTCAATAAAGACCTTAGACGAATATCATGAATATCTTAAAAAGGGTGGTGTCTATGAAGGGGCACTCGAGGCTCAAAAAGAAGGCTTGATTGATCATATATGTTTTACTACCCACCTCAGTGGTGAAGATATTGCCAAAGTTGCTCATGATGGCTTTTTTGAAGCCGTCACCCTTGGTTATAACGCCATCAACTTTGCCTATCGCCAAAAAGGGATCGAGGCCTGTCATGCAGCTGGGCTCGGAATTGTAACGATGAATCCCCTTGGCGGAGGAATCATTCCTGCCCATCCTGAGTACTTCTCCTTTTTAAAACGGGGAGAAGACTCTTTAGCGGTATCTGCTCTCAAATTCATTCTTTCCCAGAATCAAGCAACTCTCGCTATCCCTGGATTCTCTTCAGTGGAAGAAGTAGAAGAAAATGTATTAGCTGCTAAAAACCTGACGGAAGCCTCAAGCGATTACTTAGAAGAGATGGCTAACCACCTCACCTCGGAACTGAATTCACTCTGTACTACCTGTGCTTACTGTGATTCATGTCCCGAAGGAATTCCCATTCCCCAGTTGCTCGATTCTTATAACTCTTACATCCTCAGTAAAGGCGATAATGAAAAGGTGATGTCACGCATCAAGAATCACTGGGGCGTCGATCCTGCCGAAGCTGCAAAATGTACGGCCTGCGGACAATGTGAAACTCTCTGCACGCAAAAACTCCCAATTATTGAACGTCTCCAGTATATCGCTACTTTGGCGTAAACTTAGTACAGGCGGCTAAAATTAGCCGCCTGTTTGGGTAATTTTATCAAATTCCAGATGAATTAATAATTTCGTGCTGCAATCTCGAAATGGGCTTTAGGATGGGCACATACGGGACAAACTTCTGGTGCTTTTTTCCCAACATGGATATGACCACATACATCGCATTTCCAAATCTCTTCGCCATCACGTGAGAAGACAATACCATTTTCCAAATTACTTAAAAGTTTAAGATAACGAGCTTCGTGTTCTTTCTCGATTCTTGCCACACCTTCAAACAGAGCTGCAATCTTTTTGAATCCTTCTTCACGCGCGTCTTTGGCAAAATTTGCATACATTTCGGTCCATTCATAGTGTTCGCCAGCAGCTGCATCTTTTAAGTTTGCTGCAGTTTCACCAATATCACCACTCTCTTGTAGTGCTTTAAACCATAATTTAGCATGCATTCTTTCGTTATCAGCAGTCTCTTCAAAAAGTTTTGCAATTTGTACGTATCCCTCTTTGCGAGCTTTACTTGCCCAATAGGTATACTTGTTACGAGCCATTGACTCTCCTGCAAATGCTTCTAACAAATTCTTCTCTGTCTTTGATCCTTTCAGTTCCATATTCTCCTCCAAATGATTGGTAAATTCTCTGTATTGATTACAAATTATGATAGCATTGCTCTCACTTATCCGCAAGAAGTATTGGCAAAATAGAGCCAGTGGCTATCATCCCTCTTGCCGATACATACGATAAGATTTCAAACAAGCTATCTTTTTTTAATGTCTAGCCAACTCACCTTAAAAGGTGGTGTCTGTAGGTCCCGATAATACACAATTGTTATAAATCTCACAATACATCCGTCAGAACGAGATCATTTTCTGGTCTCTTTGCATCTACGCATTATGTTACAATAAAAATTCACCTTGCGGCACAGGCGGTTTTAGCGGAGCTACACCACCACTAACCCGCTGAAACCTAATCCCCTTCTCTAGGAGAAAATCAACAGCTTCCGTCTCAGATGGGCATGGACAAGCTGCATGAAATATCAGGGCACAATTTAAGGCATCTTCAAGCGCATGATGCGCTTGATACTCAAATCCAAAATGGCGGGATAGATCTGTCAATTTGTAACTTGGTAACTCGGGCCACACTTTGCGTGAAATACGGACTGTGCAGGTATAGCGGATACCAGGTATTGGTAAGTCATAATGTTTTAATAACGCCCGGATGATACCAACATCAAACGAGGCGTTGTGGGCAATGAGCAGATCATCTCCAATAAAAAGCAGGATCTCTGGCCAGATTTGATCAAAGGTGGGAGATTGTGCAACCTCCTCGGGATGGATACCATGGATTGAAATATTCTTAGGTGAAAAATAGGGTGAGGGGGGTTTTATCAGGGTATAATACGAGTCCAATAACTTGCCATCTTCTACCCTGGCCAAACCTACTGAACACGCGCTAATTAACTCATTATTAGCAGTCTCAAAATCTATAGCGACATATCTCATCGATCACAAATCTCCTGTTTACCCATCATAATAGCTAGGATGGTCCGATCGGTCTGTTCCATCCCTTCATGACTAATTTGGGTTAGATATGCAAAACTCTGCAATGCATCTTTACCGACAATTCCCGATTCATCACTCGGCGAAAAGCCTAGCAATGCCAGCTTTGCACTTACTCCGGCCGCTTCAACCGAAGAATAAATTTTAAGGGCACAAGTCCCTTTTGCTCCATCACAAATAATACCTGTTAAATTACCCACCATATTGTTAACTGCTCTCTCCATCGTTTTCACATCACCTTCTTGCATGTAGACGAGGCCACAAGCTGTCCCAATAGCAGCAGTAAATGCACCACAAAGAGCTGATAAGCGGTCTTTCTTAGCTGTTAAGACAAGAGCCACCAAATGACTCATGCAAAGTGCACGAATAAGAGTATGATCATCAATACCCAAAAAGTCTGCCATGATTAGCAGAGGTACAGAGACAGTAATCCCTTGATTACCACTCCCACTATTGATGACGACTGGTAAAGGACATCCCGCCATGCGAGCATCCGAAGCAGATGCAGCATAAACAGCTCCTAAGGTGTAGGCTTCATGCAAATTTTGTGGTCTTTGTGGCATCCCCTGTCCCATAATTCTCCCTACTGATAATCCATAGGGTTGCGTCATCCCGTGTTTTGCTATGGCTAGATTAGTATGGGCACCATGCAGTACAAAGTCAAAATCTTGTGGGTTAATTTTTGAAACAGCTGCGGCAATTTTCGTAAGGGAGAGATTAGCTAACGTTTCGGTAGGGATAGTATCATCTTGGGTTTTTGTAGGAATTAACGGAAGTTCTAAAAGTACGTGCCTGTTTACACTTAACTGTGAAAAACGGGTGTGTTCTCCACTTATAATGGCTTGTGCAACATGCTGGGTTCCGTAAGCAGTGACAGCAATATAGACGGGTGGCACCGCATCAACTAAAGCGAGAGCTATGTGTTTCTCCTCGGCAAGCTGAGTAGCCACTATTTTTTGTTGCTCTGAAATTTCAGAAAGAATCCCCAAGCCCTTACCTACATCTCCACCTGCCGCCCCTAAGGCAACTGCAGCTTGAATTCCACGTAAAGAACAATTAGGTAAGCCAACGCCCATAGCGTTTTTCACCATATCCCGACTAGCTTGGATTTCTAATCGTACGAGTGGTTCTTGCAATAATTCACGAGCTTTTGCTCCTGCTAATGCAGCCGCAGCGGGCTCAGTACAGCCCATGGCAATCATCAGCTCATTTTTCAAAAGCTGGAGGAAATGTGGTTCTTCCATGGGCTGATTATAACACAAAGTTAAGCCTTTGCCCTATTAGACTGGGACCGTTGCACTGAATATTGTTCCTTGTACTGTTAAACGATAATTCTCCACTGCTGCACCAACAACCACACACTCTCCTTGCTTAATTTTTATGAGGTTATTATCAAAGACTATCTCTCCACTACCGTCAGTACAAAAGAGGAGTTCAATACTTTTTCTTTCTTGCACAAAGTAAGATCCATTTCCAAAGACTCCTAACAAAAAATCACTTGTAGGGGCTAATACATTCTTACATCCATACGCGTCGTATACTTGAGGACAAAATTGTGCTCGGCGAGAATTAAACATCAATGTCTTTAATAATTCGGGACCATCTACTTTTTTAGTAGTCAATCCTCCGCGCAGTACATTGTCACTATTAGTCATCAATTCAATGCCGTGACCTTGAACATACGCATGTAAGGTTCTGGGCTCAAGAAATATAGCGTCGTTCGGCTTTAAATGAAAAACGTGCATAAAATAGGGAGAAAATACACCCAAATCGTCAGGATGCAACTCGAGACATCTGCGTGCAATACCGGCTTCGGTAAGCCATGCTCCATCCTCAGTTTCTGAAGGCCCTCCCACGCTAGCTAAGTGCTTTTCATATTCTTTTACCATTAACCGTCGAGTTCCAATATCCATTGAATAGAGGGTGGTAAAGAATTTTTCAAGCAACTCTTCTTCTGTAAGTAACGAGTCCTGCAGAAAGGGAAAAACCAATGAAAATTGGTGAGGAATTAAATGTGAGAAATTTTCAATTATTTGTTTAATCGGTAAAAATCCACACATTGCTGTAATAGGGGTGAGAGCGTAGAGGACCTCCGCTTTCTGCCTATTATCTTTATAATTCCACTGATCTCTAGGTATCTCAATGTGTTTAGGTACTTCAAGCTCATATCCCTTCTCTGCTTGTTCTGCAGAGGGGTGCACCTGTAGAGATAGCGGTTGAGCAATCGACAATACTTTCAAAAGGAAAGGTAAGTCCTTACCGTAAGATGAAATGAGACGGTCGCCTAAAAAGGTTGTAGCATGCTCACGCAAAAAATCACCCAGCGGCATCCCATCATCAAGGGTGGATTCTCCTCCAGGGTGAGTTCCTAGCCATAGTTCGGCCCATGGCTCCCCATCAGGAGTTTTCCCGAGCATGGTGGGGATGAACGAGTCATCCCCCCATTCATATTTTTGCACTTTAGGAAATATTGGTACTATAGACATATGTAACTCCGTGGAGACTTATATATTTTATAGTATCACGTCTTTAAGCCTTCTGGTAGATACGAGGTAAGAAAATCATTCCTACTACGAAGAGCGCAAGAGCTACAATCCAAGCAATGAGGGCATTCAAGAAAATTCCACCAACCAAGAAACCACCTAAAGAACAGACCGCTACAAATATCGCATACGGCATCTGGGTTGCTACGTGTTCTAAGTGAGGACAACTGGCTCCAGTGGAGGAGAGAATAGTAGTATCACTAATAGGTGAAGCATGGTCTCCAAATACTGAACCACCTAATACCGCACTCACCGAGATAAACATAGCATTGGCCATTCCTTCTATCGGTAACCCCTTCGCGTTAGCTAAACCAGCAACAATTGGCATGGTAATTGGAATCATAATGGCAAAGGTTCCCCAAGACGTTCCTGTGGAAAATGCAATCAAGGCCGAAAGAGCAAACACGATCATCGGCACGAGTGCCAATGGGAAGCCTCCGGCTACAACCGTCTCTGAGAGGAAATAAGCTAATCCCAGACCTCCATCCGCAGGAGAAGATTTAATGATGGTACCAATGGTCCACGCCATGGTAAGGATAAGAAGGGCCGGGACCATAGAGCCTATTCCTTCTTTAAATGCCTCTGAAGCCTCTTTTATGGTAAATAACCGACGAGCAAAATAGTAAACGAAGGTAATGGTCAGGGTAAAAATAACTGCATAGAATAGTGCATAAGAGGCATCGGTATCGTTAAAAGCTTGACCGAGTGACATTGAACCCATTGCCTGACCTAAACTGGTAATACCTTCACCATCAATCGCACTCATCCAAGTAGTAACGGGGAAGAAGGTAACAGCTGAGATAATGAGAATAATAATGGGGAACAACATGTCTAAGGGTTTTGCATGATCTTTGCCTTCAACTTCAGCAATTTCTCCAGGGGCATCTCCATAAGCTAAGTTGTACAAACTTCCCGTAGTTTCATGATAGCGGTGAGAAGCAGCCATAGGACCAAAATCACGTCCAGTAAGGATAATAACTACAACCATAATAAGAGCCAACAGGGCATAAATATTGTAAGGTATTGAACGGATAAAAAACTCAAACTCAGACATACCTAGCTCACTAAAACCTTCTGATCCCTTCACAATAGACATGACGGTAATAACCCAGCTCGAGATTGGAGCGATTATACAAACAGGAGCTGCTGTAGAATCGAGAACATAAGCTAACTTAGCACGTGGTATACCATTTTTATCGGTGATAGGACGCATAACCGTTCCTACAGCTAAACTGTTAAAATAATCGTCGATAAAAATAATAAGACCAAAAACCCAAGTCATGATTAAACTGGCTTTGCCGGTTTTTACCCGTAATGCAGCCCAGCGCCCAAAAGCTTTAGCTGCTCCAGTCTTAGAAAGTAACCCTACTAAACCTCCCAACAAGGCACAGAAGAGGAAAATTCTAATATTCCATCCATCATTCAAAGAACCGGCCACTACATCCGATAAATTGACGAGTGCAGCAAATGGATTACCACCAGCGACAATCAAAGTTCCCGATAAGATCCCGAGAAACAACGAAATGACGACATCCTTGGTGATAAACGCTAACGCAATGGTAAGTACTGGAGGAATAATTCCCCATAGTCCAAAGTCTGTCATGGTTTATGCTCCCTTTAGTATGCATTATGCATGTTTATATGATAAACGGAGCATATCATAACACCACCAACAAGTACAGTACAAACCTTACAATTTGTTACTATTATCGGCCTCTAGTTATACGAATAACAGAAAACATTATCCGACAAAACATCCCCCGGTTTCTCGGGGGATGTTAGATAATATTACTAGAAAATTATGAGCGATCAATACCAAGATTGACGCGAACAGTAAGAGCATCCATTGGCTTATCACCAATTTCTGGACCAAATTCACGCCAGTAGTAAGAAGCATCAACACGGAGCACAAAGAGATCAAGCCCAACACCTAAGGAATAATATCCTCGGTTTATACCAGCACGAAGATCAATCATTGAAAGTAACTTTAACTCAGCTCCAGCCTTGAAGTAATTCCAATACGCATCAGGATTATCTTCAACTTCTTCAAACATAGTGACAGTATCAACAAGATCCAATGCCAATGAAGGTCTTAAAATCTTACCAAAGCTACCTAGGTCAGGAGTCCAACCAAGCCCTAAATCCAACTTCCAAGGTACAGTATAGGAAAATTCTGTAATGGCATTATCGCCTGTATTAGTATCATTGTAGGGTCCTGAAGCACCAAAGAATTCCGACATCTCATTAATCCAAAGCCCCGATTCAGAATAGTTCTGCATCGTATACTTACCATTCAAGTCTCGTGCAACCAATGAAACACGCAGTCCAACTGGAAGGTTAACATTCACACCAACATCGATGGGAACAGCCCAACCAGCAGCAATGGGATTGTCGGTCATAAACTTAGCTGCAGGATCGGGAGCATCCATTATGCTAATCAGTTCATTGGCCCCTATCCGATTAGAATAAGCCTTGTAGGTAAACCGGGTACTAGCACCCACATCAACTGAAAGGATATCGGGGATAAAGTTCAGTCTAAACCCAACCCCCATAGTGGCAGCGGCATTTACTTCAGCTAAAAACTTATCAGAAGTTAACGAGCCATCACTACTAATGGTGTGTAATTGTTCTTGGAATTGGAATCCAAGTCCAAATCCACCACCAGTAAAGGAGGTCGCGATATCGGTAGTTACGACTTCTCCAATCCCGGCCCTGACAATCCCCATGTAGCTATTCACAATGGTCATAGGATCGCCATCACTAATTTTATCAATGATTCCTTCATCTATAACAGCTTTAGGATTGAACACTGTCACAGAAACTGAAGGCAGGTTCAAGCTAAACCTGCGCGAACCAAGGTTCGCTGGGTTTATGAACAACGCATCATTTCCAGTAGCCGTTGCAATTCCCGCTCCTCCCATGGCTTCAACCCTTGCACTAGTTGGCCGGAATGAAGTTTCAGGGTAGAAGAATTCAGGAAAAG
>CAZGDR010000007.1:22054-46564 GCA_964524755.1 uncultured Spirochaetaceae bacterium | reverse complement strand
TCTTTTACTGATGGGCAGTGCTCTGCTTTGGGTAGTTGGATTTATTTTAGAGTTAATGGTAGGTTTGCTACCTTTGAAACTACTCTTTATCAGAATTCAGTTCATCGGCATTGTGTTTATACCCATTGCGTGGGTTTATCTCGCACTTATATTTTCTGGTCGTAGGGTGTCTCCCTTTTTCTGGATTGCTATCTATACGGTGGCGGCAATCTCTTTATTTTTTGTGTTCATCCCCTTTCCAAATTTGTTTTGGGGAAATCCCTCCCTTGTTGATGCAACAATGAATTATGATTATGGACCTTGGTTTTATGGTGTATTAGAACCTTTTGTATATATTCTATTACTATATTCCTTGTTTGTGTTTGGACGCATGTTACTCCAAGCTCCAAGGATTTATCGTAAACAAGTCCTGCTTATCATTGTTGCAACTCTCTTGCCGGCCATAGTTAATGTCTTATACGTTATTGGGATTACCCCGGTAGAGCATGTTAATTACTCAACAGCGACATTATTCATTACGGGTCTTTTAACTGGCTGGGCTCTGTTTCGGTATAAGTTTCTCGATATTATTCCAATGGCACGAGATATCTTGATTGAAACTATGGCTGACCCAGTGATGTTGATAGATAATAAACAACGTATTATTGATGTCAATCCAGCCGCTCTAAAACTATTTGGACAAAAGAAAGAGGTTATAGGACGCTTTCTTAACGAGATGACAGAAAATAATATAGGAACCAACATAGCATTACGCTTAAATCCTCCCCTTAGTAGTAAGAGCACAGAAGCCCTTTTATCTATAGGGGCCCATTTATACGATTGTACCAGCACCCCGCTATTACAAACTAAAAGGCAAGATAATGCCTATATAATCGTCTTGCATGATGTCACAGAACGCGAATTACTCTATCGTCAAATTGAGGAAATTAGTCGCCGTGACCCTTTAACTGGAGTCTACAATAGAAGAGAGTTGGAGAAGCATGTCGATCAGTTGTGTAAGGAATCGTATACTCAAAAAACTCCGCTCACCTTTATTATGTTAGACATAGACTTTTTCAAAGAGATCAATGATACCTACGGACATGAGGCGGGAGATAAAGCATTAGAAACGTTAACTAAAATTCTATTTAAAACAATTCAACCGGTCGATATTGTGGGACGTTTTGGCGGAGATGAGTTTGTTGTATGTGCCTTGAATTGTGATTCAGAGAAGGCCTACCTCTTAGCCGAATCTATTCGTGATAGTGTCGCTAGATGCAACTTACACTCCAAGGGAGTATTTTATTCTATGCAAATAAGCCTAGGGGTTATAACAGTAGGGGATAAAGAAACCTGCTTACAACACTATGACTGGACTTCACTTTTAGGGAAAGCTGACAAAGCCCTCTATGCTGCCAAACAACAGGGAAAGAATAGAATTGTTGTATCCCAATAAAAACAGCCGACTCCATTCAAGAAGTCGGCTGTATGCATAATAAATAATTACTAAGCGAGAAGTTTCTGTAAATCTTCTTCAGCCGTAGTAATGGGAGTAATCCCAAAATTATCTACAAGGATTTTGAGCACATTAGGTGAAACAAAAGCTGGTAGAGTAGGTCCTAAGTGGATGTTCTTGACTCCTAAGTGGAGGAGAGTGAGTAGGATACAAACAGCTTTCTGCTCATACCAAGAAAGAATGAAACTGAGAGGTAGTTCGTTAACCGAGCATTCAAAAGCATTTGCTAGTGCTAAAGCAACTTGAATTGCACCATACGAATCATTACATTGTCCCATATCAAGCATCCTTGGGATTCCCCCGATTTCCCCAATCTTCATATCGTTAAACCGGAACTTACCACAAGCTAGGGTAAGAATAACTGAATCTTCGGGTGACTTCTCTACAAATTCGGTATAGTAGTTTCTCCCGACACGGGCTCCGTCACAGCCTCCTACAAGGAAGAAGTGCTTGATATCACCAGCTTTGACCGCTTCAACCACCTTACCAGCAACTGAGAGCACTGTAGCTCGACCATACCCAGTCGTCATGGTTGCACCACCATTGATCCCAAACATAGGTTTATCTTCCGCATAGCCACCCAGTTCTAAAGCTTTTTCAATGACAGGGGTAAAGTCTTTGTCTTCCCCAATGTGCACTAAGCCAGGGTAACTGACCACTTCGGTCGTGAAAACCCGATCAATATAGTTCTCTTTAGGGGGCATGAGGCAGTTTGTAGTAAATAGAACAGCTCCTGGCATATCTAAAAATTCTTTTTGTTGATTCTGCCAAGCAGTTCCAAAATTCCCTTTTAGATGTTTGAAAGCTTTTAGTTTAGGATATCCATGACATGGAAGCATTTCTCCATGTGTATAAATAGAAATGCCTTTGCCTTCAGTTTGTTGGAGCAAGAGATATAAGTCATATAAATCGTGACCACTGACCACAATGAAAGGACCTTTTTCAACCATGAGAGGGACTTCAACTGGGATTGGATCTCCATAGGTTGAGGTATTAGCAGTATCGAGTAATTCCATACACTTCAGGTTTACTTCACCTGTTTTTAAAACTAAGGGTAGCAATGTTGAAGCATCCATATCACTGCCAATAGCACGCATGGCTGTAAAACAGAATTCATTGACTGTATCATCTCTATAACCGAGGACCCAAGCATGATAAGCATAAGCGGCCATGCCCCGTAGTCCCAATAAGATTAGCGATTTTAACGAGCGGATATCTTCGTCTCCCCGCCAAATATCATCCAAGGGATAAGCTGAAGTATCGCCACCTAAGGTCTTGGTCTCAGCATCAATCCTTTTAATTAGGTCGCCAAGGGTCGAGTTATTAAAACTAACATTGGTAATCGCTGTGAACAGGCCTTCAAACATGATGTGTGTAGCAGACTTAGATAGGGTTTGTCCCTCTGCAGCACGTGCAAGAGCAACAAGAGCTCCAGTCATTACATCCTGTAAATTGGCTGTATCAGCCATTTTACCGCAAACACCTTTCGCGCCTGTACAAGCTTTTCCACCTGCTGTTTGTTCACATTGAAAGCAGAACATTTGTGACATTGTCTCCTCCTAGGGGATCTATGTCCCCTTGTATCGTTAATAATTACACCGTTTTAATAACAAACAGATGCATAGTTTCTTCACCAAGATTGGTTATATCAAGCATGGTCTTGGCCGGTATGGCAATAATAGTACCTTCAGAGTACCGTTTCTGCTCTTGATCGTTGAGCTTCAAACCGAGTATGCCTCTGGTAATAATGAAATGGGCTGCCTCTGGTGTCGGGTGTGGATCGACTGATTCCCCTTTGGCCAAACTGAGGTGATTAATTCGGACACCAGGTCCATTGACGATGCGCTCAACACAGGTGGCATCTTCAGTACTAAATGTATACAAAGTCTCTATCATACGTTTTCTCCTTGTTCTTTTGGGGGCAGATGTGCTTTTGCAGTCACCTGCGATAGTGTAATACGGATTACTGCAGTTTATTCTAATCGTTTTTCGATGTATGGACTAGCCTCTTGCAGGAAACCTGGTGCATATTTTTTAGCAATTGCCTCTAGGGCTATTCGCTTTTCTTCAGTGTTATACACTAACTCGGCTGTCCCATAAGCAATCGCTGATTCATAATAGGTTGAGAATTTCTGTGGTTGAAGACTGGTATAACCAATACAGGTAAGGCTCACTCTATTATTACGTGCCATACTATCTAATTTGGTCCCAACTGTTGAGCTGTGGATATAGATAGTATTTCCTACAAGTACTGGCGAAATAGGTATAGCATAAGGATTGCCATCAGTATCCACCATAGAGAGTACTCCATATTCTGCTTTAGCAATAATATCCAAGGCAGCATTACTGTTTTGTTGCCGGTCTATTCTTCTCATAGTTTGCATTTTAAAAAAGTATAGCATAAGTTAATAAAAGGGTGAGTTGCAAATGCAACGTGTATGCTCATAGGAACCCTTTTTTACATATTTGTAGAAATATTGAAGAAATAATCGAATATATGTATAAATATGCATTAAAGGGGTGTACAAAAACCGTAAATGAATATATATACAGAGAAAAGGATATATTCCTTTAGTGAAGGAGAAGTATTGTATGGTTACAGTCGGTGTTATTGGATCAACCGGATATGCTGGAGCAGAACTTATGCGATTGTTATGTCGCCATCCCCAGGTGGGAAAGATATATGCAGCCTCGCAGAGTTATGTCGGCGAGTCCTATGCCAGCGTATACCCTAATTTTCATAAAGTTTTTGATGAACCCTGTCAAGTTAGTGATATAGCTACCTTAGCTAAAAAATGTGACATTTTATTTTTATCGTTACCCCACGGCATTTCATCCCAACATGTTACTGAAGAGATTATACAGGAGTGTGTGGTTATAGATTTAGGAGCTGACTTTAGATTTAGCGACCCGAATGTCTATGAAACTTGGTATAAAACGACCCATAAGAACCGTTCTCTCATAACTGAAGCAGTGTATGGGTTAAGTGAACTCTATCGCCACGAGATACAAGCAGCACGATTAGTGGGTAATCCTGGCTGTTATACAACGTGCTCTATTCTCACGACCTATCCATTATTAGCAGCGGGCCTTATCGAGGCAGACTCTTTAGTCATTGATGCTAAATCGGGTGTTTCGGGCGCTGGTAGGGGAGAACGTTTAGGATCCATGTTCTGTGAATCTAACGAATCGATAAAACCATATGGTGTTGCTACACATCGGCATACACCCGAGATTGAAGAACAGCTTTCACTTGCTCTGTCGCAGGGGAAAGAGACGTCAGGAGTAATTATATCCTTTACTCCTCACCTTGTTCCAATGAATCGGGGAATATTGTCGACCGTGTATGCTAAACTGAAAACTGGAGTTTCTCAAGCTGACATTGAAAGAGCGTATGCCACAATGTATACGAACGAACAGTTTATTCGCCTGTTGCCCTATAACACCTTTCCAGAAACTCGCTGGGTAAAGGGTTCTAACTTCTGTGATATTGGATTTACCATTGACCAACGGACCCAACGGATTGTAGCCTGTGGAGCACTGGATAATTTAGTAAAAGGGGCTGCAGGGCAAGCCGTTCAAAACATGAACATCGTCTTGGGTTTTGAAGAGCAGGTAGGATTAGATGCAATTCCAGGTTTCCCACTCTAGATGGAGGATTTTTGATGCAAATAATAACAGGTGGCGTACTTGCCCCCAACGGATATAAAGCTGGTTCTATAGCAGCCGGTATTAAAAGAGTAAAACTAGATATGACAGTTATGCTCTCAGAAACACCAGCTGTTGTTGCCGGTGCTTTTACCACTAATTTAGTTAAAGCAGCACCAGTAAAATGGGATGAAGATATTGTTAACTCAGGTAATCTTGTACGTGCTCTAGTAGTCAATAGTGGCAATGCTAATGCCTGTACAGGAGCACAAGGGGTAAAAGATGTCCTCGCTACTGCGAGTCACGCTGCTAAGGCCCTCTCTATTGATGCCAAAGAGGTGTTGGTTGCATCAACTGGTGTGATTGGAGTCCCTCTTCCTATGGAGAAGATCCTGGCGGGAGTTGATAGTTGTATAACTAATTTACGATCTGGAGAAGACGCTGCAGAAGAGGCTGCGAAGGCTATCTGCACAACCGATACCTTCAACAAAGAAGTAGCCGTTGAGATCTTTGTAGATGGAGAGACCATCCGCATTGGCGGAATGGCTAAAGGTTCGGGCATGATTCATCCTAATATGGCCACCATGCTCTCCTTTATTACAACTGATGCCAAAGTTGAGAAAGATTATCTTCAAAACTTATTGGGGGCCACGGTGGTTGATTCTTACAATATGATTTCAGTCGATGGTGATACCAGTACCAATGATACAGTTTTGGCCTTTGCCAACGGTTCTTCCAAAGCCCCTCCAGTTACCGCAGGTTCAACTTCAGAAGCGGCTTTTATTGAAGCTTTCCAGTATGTACATACAGAACTGGCTAAAATGATTGTGCAGGATGGAGAAGGGGCCGGTAAGTTTATTGAAGTTAACGTGAAAGGAGCCCAATCGAAAGAAGATGCCAGAATTATAGCCCGGTCTGTAATATCTAGTAGTCTGGTAAAAACTGCTTTTTTTGGAGCAGATGCCAATTGGGGGAGAATGTTGTGCGCCATGGGGTATTCGGGAGCTACTTTTAATCCTGATGTGGTCTCTATTACCTACGCCAGTGATGCTGGTCTGATTGTGGTAATGCAGGAAGGAGCTCCTCTGGATTTTGATGAAGACTTGGCTAAAAAAATACTGCAAGAAAAAGCTATTTCCGTGTTGGCTACAGTTGGAACAGGAGAGGGGGAAGCGACTGCTTGGGGATGTGATTTATCGTATGAGTATGTTCGTATAAATGGAGATTATAGAAGTTGACTATGAAACGTGAAATTGAGAAAGCTAATGTGCTTGTTGAAGCCCTTCCCTACATCCGTCGTTTTGCGGGGAGTATTGTAGTTGTTAAGTATGGTGGAAGTGCCATGCTTGATAATGAAATTAAAACTTCAATCATACAAGATATAGCGATGATGAAGATGATTGGTATGCGACCAGTTGTCGTGCACGGCGGAGGTAGTTCCATCACCGATATGCTCAATCAATTAGGGAAGAAATCTACATTTATAGATGGCTTACGAATTACTGATAAGGAGACTGCTTCCATTGCCGAGATGGTACTTTCTGGTACTATATCCAAGGAATTAGTACAGAGCCTCCAAGGACAGGGAATTCAAGCTGTAGGTATAAATGGGAAAGATGGGGATACCTTAATTGCTAAGAAAAAGGTTGTAGATGGGAAAGATCTTGGCTTTGTGGGAGAGGTTGTGCAGGTCAATACATCGTTGTTGAAAGCCCTGATGGCAAGTGATTTTGTACCCGTGATGGCCCCAGTAGGAACTGATTTTGCTGGTAACACCTATAATATCAATGCTGATTACGCAGCTAGCGCCATCGCAGGAGCTCTCCATGCTCAGAAGTTAGTGTTCCTCACCGATGTTGAGGGGATTTTACGAGATAAAGATGATCCTTCCACACGGCTGAGTCAAATGACGCTACGAGAAGCTGAAAATTATATTACAGATGGAACCATTAGTGGCGGGATGATACCTAAAGCACAGTGTTGCATGGATGGTATTAAACAGGGTGTCCAAAGTGTTCACATTTTAGATGGACGCATTCCTCATTCATTGCTGTTGGAGATTTTCACCAATGAGGGAATTGGAACCATGATGACAAGGTAGGAGTCAAAGATGAATAAGATGATCACACAAGGACAGGCAGTTTTTATGGAAACCTATGCGCAGTTTCCCCTCGTGCTAACCAGAGGAAAGGGGAGGTATGTGTATGACACTGACAATAAACGATACCTCGATATGGTCGCTGGTATTGCCGTTAATATCTTGGGGTACGGAGATCCTGTTTTATCAAAAACTCTGCAAGCTGTTTTTGAAGATGGATTGTTGCATTGTTCTAACTTATATTGGAATCCACATGCCATTACCGCGGCAGAAAAACTTGTCCAGTTAAGCATGATGGAACGTGTGTTTTTCTGTAATAGTGGAACGGAAGCCAATGAAGCAGCTATAAAACTGGTACGAAAATATGGTAGTTCACAAGATAAAGCAAAAACCGACATCATCACTATGCACCAGTCGTTTCATGGACGTACCTATGGTTCCATGACAGCAACAGGGCAACCAAAGTACCAAAGTGCATTCAAACCGTTGGTGCCCGGCTTTTCTTATGCCCAGTTTAATGATTTTGCAAGTGTCAAAAAGCTAGTTACTCCTCAGACTTGTGCTATTTTTGTTGAACCCATCCAAGGTGAAGGTGGAGTAATTCCAGCTACCCCTGAATTCTTGAAACAGGTGCGTGCGTTATGTGACCAACATGATATCCTCTTAGTATTCGACGAAGTACAGTGTGGCCTAGGGCGTACCGGGTATTCTTTTGCATGGCAGAAAAATGGCGTGAAGCCCGATGTCATGACTCTAGCGAAAGCTTTAGGAGCAGGAGTTCCCATCGGAGCTATGGTGACAACCGGTAAGGCGGCTAAGGTTTTTTCTCCTGGCGACCATGCAGCAACATTTGGAGGGAATCTCCTAGCGAGTGCTGCAGCAAATTGTGTCCTTGACCGACTTGCTGACAAACAGTTTTTAGCGCATGTTAATAAAGTTGCAGATCGTCTACACTTTGCGCTAACTAATTTACAGCACCTCTATCCTCAGGTTGTTGAGATCCGAGGAATAGGGCTCATGGTTGGAGTTGAGCTATCGATACCGGCCCGTCCCATCATTGAAGCATGTATGGATGCAGGGCTGCTAATTGCTAGTGCTGGAGTCAATGTCTTGCGCTTTGTACCCCCTTTAACAATCACAGAAGATGAAATTGATACTTTTATAGCCACCTTGGATGGTGTCTTTGCAAAGTTGCTGAGCTAATCTTTTCTTGTCAGCCTCTACTATATTAGGTATGATAGCCGAATAAGGTGTTAAAACGCCTATGGAGGCATGCATGAATCGAACTAGGTTAAGAATTGTACTCATAGTAATAGTGCTTGCTTGTATGCTCTCCCCTGCACTCGCGGCACTGGAGATTCCACAGGATGTACTGGATAACTCGAATGATGTACTGGCTGCTACACTCCCTGTCTCATATGGCGAGGAAGCTTTTCGAGATCGGATTTTAGAGCGTACCCAAGGGGAACGAGACCCCATCGGTTTAGTACTGTCAGGTGGTAGTGCACGAGCTTTTGCCCACATCGGAGTATTGCAATACCTTGAAGAACTCGGGATTGTCCCAGACTTTATCATTTCAAATTCTATGGGTTCCGTGGTAGGAATACTGTATGCGGCTGGATTATCACCGGAACAAATCTTTACCATTAGCTCTCAATTAGACATTTCTCAACTTTTTGATCTTTCATGGCCAATTGCAGGAGGGTTTTTAGATACTTCCCGCTTTACAGCCCTGATAGCGGCATATTTGGGAGAAGATACCCAACTAGAGGATTTCCCCATTCCTATCATGATCGTGAGTGAGGATTTGGCGACGAAACGTCAAGTCAGGATTATGGAAGGCAATATCCTCTCTGTTTTAGAAGCGGCTTTTGCGCTTCCCGTCTATTTTTCTCCTGTATTATATCGTGGCCATCTCCTAATTGATGGAGGGATAACCAATTTAGTTCCTCTTGATATAGCCTACGATTACACTGATACAACTATTGTTTCGACAACTTTTTATGAAGGCAGTGGGGTTAATTTACGTAATACTTTAAGTATTCTCAACATTTCGTTAGACATCGGCAAACGTCGTCAAGGGATAGCATCTATCCTCAAGCATCCCGCAACAATCTGGATTCGTTGTGATGTAGAGAGTTTCTCATTTATGGATTTTGGGGCGATTAAGGAACTCACACAACGTGGTTATAATTCAGCTGTCTTAAAGAGAGAAGAGCTTGAGGCCCTTGATGCACGGGGTCCGACGAGTCAAATGCGTACATACCGATCCGAATTCTTAGCCAAACAAGCTACAGTTTTTAGCAACTACCATCTTTTCACTAGGGTGAAGCAACAGCGCTTATCTCAACAATTATTCTTTGGGTTACGCTCTTTTCTCTATCCGCATGATCACTGGTATCTACGAGATGAGGCTACATTTGGTCTACTCTATAATGTACGATGGAAATCGCTTTGGGTCTCAGTACATGGAGGGGCCGGCTGGGAAACTTTGGCACCCATGCACATCTATCCCAGTATTACGACCTCAATCTCGTACCAATTATTTACTCCAGTGTTGCTTGAAGCTGACTTTACAGTGGCCTCTGAAGAGGGCTTGTTTCCCTCATGGTACCACCGCTTGGCTATACAGGGACGTAAGGCGTTCGCTCAGGATCAATTATATACTACGCTCAATCTCTGGTGGGAGAACCAAATGCGGTCAGATTTCAGTTTAGAAGCCATGTTGGTTCATGGAGGAGTGGTGATCGATTGGCAACCAAATGAAAACCCAGACTTGGAAGTCCGTCTTGAAAGTGCTTATCAACTCTCAGGTAATTGGGATAGACAATTCCTCCATACGAAATTTGATACCACTATTCCTCTACCTCAAAATATCCATCTCCAAGTAGGGTATACTGGTCGTTATGCACTTGATGGATTAGGACAGGTTCCTATCTACCGTGGGGATGGATTTAAAACCAACGATACAGCAATTCTTACGCAGGGGAGCTTAGGAAGTACAATCACTTCACCTGAGAATTTTATGATTATCGGTCGGCTCGGTCTTGATTGGCAACCCTCATCTTTTAAACCGACTGCCGGGGAATTGCTCATCTTTGAAAAGTCCTCGATAGGTATCTATGGTGATATGTTATGGAATGATGAAGATGAGGTCCTGCCCAAAATAACTGTGGGGACACGTTTTAAAACGACGATTTCACTCCTGGGATTGAACTCATTGCCTACTTCTTTATATATCGGCTATGATCGACCTACTCAAGGTATATTTTGGGGTTTCATTTTTGGGAAAGAGATATGACAAACTCGTTATTAGTTCCATCTTGGTTAAAGCATCGTACATTACCCGATTCGGTTTCACTGCAAGTATTGGATGTACAGCAACAAGTTATATTTTCAAGTTCAGGGAAATGGCTCCATCCACTATTAGCCACTGAAAAATTTTTAGCGCAAACGGATTATGATGTGTCTACCTTAATCTTGCACGATCGTATTGCCGGTAGAGCGGCGGCTGCCCTCACTGTACGCATGGGGTTTAAGGTGGTGAAGGCTTATTTGATGAGTCATCTTGCTGAGTCTCTCTATGAGAGCTACCAAGTAGCGTACTACGCTGATCAGGCTGTAGAACGAATTGCATGCCAAACTGAAGAATTAATTGACGATAGTATGGATTTAGATTCGATATACTCCATGATAAAAGCACGTGCTGAGAAATAAGTTAGCTAAGCCAAACAATTGTAATTGACATACTCCCCTTATTTTAGGTATCGTTCCTGCATGAAATCAGGGAATGTCACAATCGCATTATTACTTACCCTCTTGGCTGGACTCTCGACGGGCATCGGTGGTTTGTTAAGTATGTTTCAAAAACGGAGTAATTCCCGTTTCCTTTGTGTTTCATTGGGGTTTTCAGCAGGTGTGATGATTTATCTCTCCTTTATGGAGATTCTTCCCGAAGCTCTTAACTATCTAGAACGGTTTTATCCGAGCCGACGAGCTAATCTATTAAGTATTGTCGCCTTCTTTTTTGGGATTGCTGTAATTGCACTGATTGATCGATTTGTCCCTTCCCGTGATAATCCTCACGAAATTCCCAATGTGATAAAAATGGCCAATGCTCCCCACTATATCAGCGATGCAGATCTACTGCGTACCGGTATTTTTTCAGCACTGGCAATTGCTATTCATAATATTCCCGAGGGGTTGGTCACATTTTCTAGTTATATGGCAGATCCTCAAATTGGAATTAGTATTGCGATTGCAATAGCCATTCATAATATTCCTGAAGGGATTGCAGTTGCAGTACCTATTTATTTTGCGACGGGGAGTCGTGCCAAGAGTTTTACCATTGCCCTATTATCTGGTCTTTCTGAGATGTTAGGAGCAGTCTTAGGGTTGGTGTTGTTTTCTGTCACCAATATTGATCTTATGCTAGGATTCGTATTGGCCTCTACAGCGGGGGTGATGATCTATATCTCATTTGATGAGTTGCTGCCGACTGCTGAGCGCTATGGGAAGCACCATTTAGCGATTTATGGTGTGCTTGGCGGCATGGCTGTTATGGCTGGGAGTCTTCTTTTGCTCTCCTAGAAAATTCACAGCCACAATAATCTTGCCGATATAAATCTAACATCCGAGATAGTTCCAAACTACGCTGGAACCCTCCCTTTTTCTTAAAATCTATGGCTACAAATTCGTGCCAGTGTTTTCCTATTTTAAAAATCATAGGGGACTTTTTGTGTGGGCTTACCGTCAGAGTTGTAGTAAAAAAAGGAATTTTCAGGTGCGAAGCTTCACGTGCTGCTTCACGTAGATTATAGGCAAAGCAGAGGGCGCAACGTTCGCCACCTTCAGGATCTTGAGCATGACCTTTTACTGTTTCTAACCAATTACTGTGGTTGTAGGGATGGTGGACGATGTTTAAGGAAAAATGGTCAGCCACAACTTGAAGAGCTTTGAATCTTTTGACTGCTTCTTCAGGAGGGAATATATTACTATTTCCAAAAAATAAGGTTGGTTCATAGCCGAGTTCACGTAATTTTTCGATAGAACTGGTTGAGCATGGTCCGCAACAACAGTGTAACAGTAAGGCATTCATGTAGATACTGTAACGTGGATACGGTAGTGTGACAAGACTGGCAATAGGTAATAAAATATGGCATGATACTGCTATACTATTTGGAGGCGTGATACATGAAGAACCCTACTTTACTGGTAGTTGTAGCCATAGTTATTGGAATAATGATTCTACCAGTAGCCCAAACGACCAAGCTTGTGTTGAGTATTTTTACCCTTCTCATCATCCTCTATGTCAAAAGAGGATATATTTTTGTAGCGATTGGGTCGCGTCTCCTTAGTGGCAAGAACCCTAATCCAGAAAAAGGATGGCGTTATTATGAGATGGGTTGGAGAGCTGGACTTCCTCCCAAATATACCATTATGTTAGGAAATTTGTTCGTGCAGCGGGGAGATGCTCATGTTGCACTCCAAATTTATGATTCTGTAATAAACAAACAACTAAAAGCTAGAACGAAAGATGGTGAAATAATTGCCAGTGCAAAAATTTCCAAGTCGATGGCCCTATGGGTTCTCGATAAGAAAGAAGAGGCCATTGATTCGTTACAAGTATTACGCGAGGAAGGGCGGATGGATGCCAATCTTGCTGTAAATTTGGGGAGTTATTTACTTGAGATGGGGCGGTTGGATGAAGTTAAATCCTTGATCGATGAATCAACGGAGCAATTACCTGAGAGTCCAGGGATGACCGATAATCGAGGCCACTATCTCTACCTTACGGGGGCTTTACATGAGGCCCAGAGACTGTATGATGTCTTTATTACCGATGGAACGCCTCGGTTTCCAGAAGCGTATGTACATGCAGCACAAGTGAAAATAGCATTAGGTAAACATAGAACTGCAGTAGTATTACTGCGAAAAGCTCTTGAGTGCCCGTTCTACCAAATCACGACAGTAAAAGAAGAAGATGTTTCACAGATGCTAAGCGAGCAGAAAGAGTTAGCTGAAAGTGCAGTGAATGAAGATGAATTAATCGAGGATGTACTGGAACGAGCGCTGTATGAAGATGAAGTTATTGATGAGGATTTTCCGAATACCGACATCGATGAAGATGATGAGGTGGAGCCGAATATAGAGCTGACTCCAGAGGACTATAAGGATGAAACTGACCCTGAGGTCCTAATAGACCCAGAAGATGTCTCTGAATTAGAATCGGTATTGTTTGATGATGATTATGATGGAGTAGACGACCACGATAAAAAATAGAGGAGTCACATGAAAAAATTCCTCAAATTCCTAACGGGGAGACTGTTTTCTTTTATTTTCTTAGTTGCAATTCAAATTGGTGTAATTGTTTGGATAATTCTGAACTTTATGTCAGCCAGTGCTTTTTATATTCCAATTGTCTATGCATTAGGTTTTATCAGCGTGTTCTTTCTGGTTAGTAGTAACGATCATCCCATCTATATCATTTCTTGGATACTTCTCATTTATGTCGCCCCTATACTAGGGGTTCCTTTTTACCTGATCTTTGGAAACAAGCGTAGTGGGGCTAAAGTCGCACGGCAGATGGCTAAGTATCAGGAACATTACGAGAAGGAGATGCGGGCTGTTCTGCCTGAACCTGCCCCTAAAATACGCCACGCCTTAATTGAATCATCCCCTAATTTTGGACGTCAATCTGATTATATTCGTAATCTCACTGGAGCTCCGGCCTGGGATGGAACTACCGTTGAATACTATGCTCTTGGTGAGGATGCTTTTACGAGAATTTTAGAAGAGGTGGATAAAGCTACCCGTTTCATCCTCTTTGAATATTTTATTATTGCTGAAGGTGAGATGTGGACCGCTATGCTGACGCTGTTGCGTAAGAAACTTGCTGAAGGGGTCTCTATTCGGCTTTTGTATGATGACTTTGGTAGTATTAAGACAATACCGAGTAGGTATGAACAAACGCTTAAAGATATGGGGTTCCAAGTTGGTGTCTTTAATCGACTTAAGCCACACCTTAATGCAAGATTGAATTATCGTGACCACAGAAAAATGTTAATCATTGATGGTGACATTGGGTTTACAGGCGGTATTAACTTTGCCGATGAATACATAAATCGGAAAATTCGATTTGGACACTGGAAAGATACTACTGTTATGTTGAAGGGTAATGCAGTTTGGAATCTAACCTTAATGTTCTTTCAACAGTGGGTATTTACCACAGATGAAGATATCGATTTAACGGAGTTTACCCCTCGTAGAAAGTATCCCAATGATGGATACGTGCAACCTTTTGGTGATAGTCCTTTAGATGAAGATAATATTTCAGAGAATGCCTACATCCAAATCATCAACCATGCACGCCATTATGTGTGGATTACAACACCCTATTTGATCATCGATACCCAAATGCTCACTGCCCTCACTATCGCTGCTCAAAGTGGGGTAGATGTGCGTATTATGACCCCTAACTTTCATGATAAATGGTATGTGCACCCCGTGACCCGTTCAAATTATCTCCCCTTACTAAAAGTGGGGGTGAAAATATTTGAATACACTCCTGGATTTATGCACGCTAAAATGTTTGTAGCTGACGATGAGGTCTCAATTGTAGGGACAACGAATATGGATTATCGTAGTTTTTATCTCCATTTTGAATGTGGGGTGATTTTTTTCCATTCTTCAGTTACCGCTCAAGTACGTAACGATTTCATAAAAACTCTCGATGTTTGTACAGAGATTACCTTGCAGCAAGAAGAGACTATCCCCTTGCCCATGAAATTGTTCAGGAATGTTTTAAAACTATTTAGTCCTTTGATGTAGTTTTCAGTGTCTGTAACATCCCCTCAGCAGAGCGGATACCGCTGGCCCACGCGGCTGTGATCCCACGACTTGTACCAGCACCATCACCCGCCAAAAATACTCGCTCACTAACGCGAAAGTGGTCGTCGCGGTAAACAGGTTTATTAGCATACAATTTAATTTCAGGGTAATACATGATTGTCGAAGGGTGTAACACACCTGGAACAATAGTATCGAGATTCTTCATAGCCTTCCAGATTACTCGTAATATTTTAGCAGGAACGGCTAGAGAGATATCTCCTGGGCAACAATCTTTGAGAGTGGGTTGAAAGTCGTAGAGGTCGGTATTGAAGCTAGCCTCCTTGCTGCGTGTTCCTAAACGAAAATCTCCCACCCGTTGCATAAGAGGTCGCCCTCCACCCATTAAGGCGGCCTGTAGGCCAAGGTTCTCAGCATAGGCTTGTCCACTCGCCAGAGGTTGGGTGAAGGTAACAGTCTTGAGAATTGCAAAATTAACGAGTCCATTGGCTCCGCGGGAATTGGCTGAATACGCATGGCCATTCACCGAGTACCAAACGTCTCCTCTTCCCGTCGTATATTTCTCTTTTACTACATGTGCATTGCCACTGTTGGTGCAGAAGGTTCTCACCTTTTCGGGAAAGTAGAATTTTGGGTCATAATAATCTTGTACGATGGGGTAGTGCTCAAGCCGTGTTTCAATACGTACTCCGATATCAACAATATTATCAACGAAGGAGACTCCGAGGGATTGCAACATCATTTGAAGGAAATGGAAGCCTTTTCTCCCTGGCGCTAATAAAACGGTTTTATAGGCGATATCGCGTTTATCAGTTGTGATATAGTGGCGTTCATCATCTATGGCTAACATGGTTTCCCCTAAGGCTAGAGTTACGCCTAAGGCGTTAAGTTCAGCTAATAAGCGTTTTATTAAGAGCAGACCTCCATCGGTGCCCAGATGGGATTGGCGAATTTCTACAAGTTGGCAGCCTAGGCGTAGAGCACGTTGTTGATAGACGGCAATATTACTCTTCTCCATGATTACCGGTTTGAGATATTGAGTTACTTTTTGCAGGTAGTAATTTGCTTGCTCTTTGGACCAATACTCTTCAGGAAATCCGATGGGGAAGGTAAAGTTCATCTTACAGTCATTGCGCATTCCACCCGTCGAGAAGCGTTCTTGGTCAAGAATGAGGATTGAAAGATCGGGGCGTGCTACAGCAAGTTCAAAAGCAGCTCCCATTCCCGCAGGTCCCGAACCCAAAATTACAACATCATAAAAATCCACTTGATGGCTCCTAACAGATACTCAGTATACACAATTGAAGGTGGTTATTGAACTCTTTATGCATCACCTTGGTCTATTATGATACATGTTTTTAGAATCATTGGTACACTACATTTTATCATCAGAGTCAAAAGGGGTGATGTTGATGTATACGGAGAGTCTTAGGACCCAAATCGGTTCAAAAAGCGCTTGGTTCGTTCGTTTTTGGTATGTGTGAAAATCTGATCGGGAGAGCCCTCTTCAACGATGAAGCCATCGTCCATGAATATGACACGGTCGGAGATATCACGAGCAAAGGCCATCTCATGGGTCACGACCATCATCGTCATATGTTCACTAGCTAATTCTTTAATGACAGCTAGGATTTCTCCAGTTAATTCCGGGTCGAGGGCGCTGGTAGGTTCGTCAAAGCAAAGGACTTGGGGGTGTAATGCCAATGCACGAGCTATCGAGACGCGCTGTTGCTGGCCGCCGGAGAGTTGATATGGATAGGCTGAAGCTTTATCAGAGAGTCCCATTTTCTCTAACAGATTATAGGCTAATTCATTAGCTTCTTTGCGGGGTGTGTTAAGCACGTGTCTGGGAGCCTCTGTAATATTGCGCAGAACTGAGAAATGGGGGAACAGGTTAAAGTTTTGGAAAACTAAACCTACTCGTAGGCGAATACGAGAGATAGTTGCTTTATCAGCATAGATGACATTTCCTTGATTATCAGAAGTGACTAAGGTGTCGCCTCCGATGGTGATAGTGCCACTGTCAATCTGTTCCAAATTAGTGATACAGCGAAGTAGTGTCGATTTCCCTGAACCTGATGGTCCGATGATAGAGAGGACTTCACCCTCCGGTAAAGAGAAGGAGATATCTTTAAGTACCTCGAGGGTAGAGAAGGTCTTTTTGACATGGTCAACGGTAATGACAGGCATCTAAAATCCTCCCTACCTATAATAATTGAGTTTATGTTCAATCAAGTCAAAGCTTTTTGAAACGATAGCATTCATGACAAAATAAAAAATCCCAGCTATGAAGATGGGCATGGTTGAGAACTCTCGGGCTGCTGCATTCTGAGCAACCCTAAAAAGTTCAGCAACGCCAATAGTTTGAGCCAAGGCTGTATCTTTTACGAGGGTAATGACCTCATTGCCCATGGGTGGCATAATTCGTTTTATAACCTGTGGCATTACCACATGGGTAAAGGTGTGAATTTTTGTAAATCCAAGCACCGAAGAGGCCTCGAGTTGCCCCTCAGAGATACTCTGGATTCCTCCCCGATAAATTTCGGCAAAGTAGGCCGCATAGTTAATCACATAGGCAATTATTACGGCTGTAAAGCGATCTGTCGAGGCACCAAGTATGTAGTAGGGGGCAAAGTAGACAAAGATGAGTTGTAAGATGAGGGGAGTTCCCCGCATGATCATGATATAGCCATTAACAAGTGAGCTGACAATACGGTGCTTACTCATGCGCCCCTTGGCAACTAAGAGGCCAAGGGGGAGTGAGAACAAGAGCGTGAGGAAAAAGATACGCAACGAGGTGAACGTTCCCTCAAGCATGAGCAGCAGCAATTTTGGCATGTGTTATTTGCCTACAACGGTGATGTCTTTACCAAACCAAACTGTAGCGATTTCAGCCATAGTGCCGTCTGCAGCCATTTCATTCAAGATTTTTTGGACTTCATCGCGCAGTGCTTGATCATTTTTTCTAAATCCAACGCCATATTCCTCTGAAGAGAGGTGTTGATCTAAGATCCTAAAATCTTTTCCACTGCGGGTGATATTGTCGTTTGCCACAAATAAATCGAGGACAACTGCATCAACGCCACCAATTTCTAGGTCCATTAAAGCGGTAAGGTTATCTTTTACCTCAATAACTTCTTTTAAGGATGCGGCAAAATCAGGATTACTTTGCACAGCCTCAGATGCGCTTGAACCAGCTTGGAGACCTACTACTTTACCAGCAAGGTCAGCAAGGGTCTTCACAGGGCTTTGAGATTTTACAACTGCCACCTGAGCGTTATCAACATAGGGGTCAGAGAAGTTAATTACTTTTTTGCGGTCTTCGGTGATGGTAAAACCATTCCAGATGCAATCAATATTTCCAGTATTCAATTCCTGTTCTTTTGCATTCCAATCGATGGGCTGTACTTTAAGAGTGACGTTCATTCGGCGAGTGACCTCTTTGGCGAGATCGATGTCGAAACCGACCACTTCATTGTTTTCATCGCGAAATCCCATAGGTGGAAATGAGTCATCGAGTCCCATTACAAAAGTACCTTTGCTAAGAACCTTTTCTAAAGACTGGTCGCCAGTCTGTTCTTTGGCGCCAGCAGCACCTAAGATTGAAACTGCAAGGCAGGTTAGAGCAACAATAAATAGAAATTTTTTCATTAATTTACCTCTTTCTGTAAATTGGTAGCGGTATACCCGCTTTCCAGTGTTTTTCGCATAATAGGATGTTTTCCTGATTTTGAAAAGTCTTACATGCATGAAAATAGAATAAATATACAGTTTATGAAAATATAATAAGATTGACCGTCTCTCCCACAGAGTGATATATTCAAGTCACACGCTAAGGGGGCACCATGAACTATCTATTACAGGGCCTGACTGCGACAACATGGCAGCAGTTGGTTATGTATGTTATCGGCTCAGTCTTAATTTATCTTGCAATTTCAAAAAAGCTGGAACCATCTTTGCTCCTTCCCATAGGATTTGGTGCTATTCTAGTGAACATTCCTTTTTCTGGAGCACTGAATTCAACGCTACCGGGTATCGGAGAAGTTGCTGGTATTCTGGAATGGTTATTTGAAGTAGGTATCCACGCCTCAGAAGCTATGCCGTTGTTGTTGTTCATTGGCATTGGAGCCATGATCGATTTTGGCCCTCTATTAAGCAACCCTAAATTGGTACTATTTGGTGCAGCCGCCCAATTCGGAATCTTTGCGACGATAACGATTGCCGCGTTGTTAGGATTTCCGCTTAAGGATGCGGCTTCAATCGGTATTATCGGAGCCGCAGATGGCCCCACCTCCATTCTTGTCTCGCAGGTGCTCAAAAGTGATTATGTCGGAGCGATCGCCGTTGCAGCCTATTCGTATATGGCCTTGGTGCCCATTATTCAACCTTTTGCTATTAAATTAGTGACGACAAAGAAAGAACGAGCAATCCGGATGCCTTATAACCCTAAAAATGTTTCAAGAATGGCTCGTTTATTATTCCCCATTATCGTAACAATGTTTGCGGGGTATGTTGCCCCAGCTTCGGTAAGTTTAGTGGGGTTGTTAATGTTTGGGAATTTGATTCGGGAATCAGGAGTTTTAGGGAGTCTTTCTGAGACTGCACAGCACGTGTTAGTAAATCTGATTACGTTATTATTAGGAATTACGATTTCGGTTTCTATGCAAGCCGATAAATTTGTTAAGATTGAAACTATGTTAATTATGGTTCTTGGCTTGCTTGCCTTTATTTTTGATTCAATCGCCGGAGTTTTGTTTGCAAAACTACTCAATCTTTTTTCTAAAAATAAAATTAATCCTATGGTGGGTGCCGCGGGAATCTCGGCATTCCCCATGTCGGCTCGAGTTGTGCAACGAATGGGTCAAGAGGCAGATCCTCAGAACCATCTACTTATGCATGCGGTGGGAGCTAATGTTGCCGGCCAGATTGCATCGGTGATTGCTGGAGGAGTTATTCTTGGTCTGGTTCCCCAGATGCTCGTGTAAAGGAGAAGTTATACGATGATTGAAGTTTTTAAACAGTCGCTTACTCTGATGTGGCAGGGTATGTTAGCTATATTTGTTGTTATTTTTGCCATTTATCTTGTGCTATCCCTTTTTCCGAAAATCTTTAAGAACGGTAAGGAATAGGGATGTTCTCTGCCATTGTAGCCATAAGCACGACATGGTAGGATAGATTAAACAGGGAGGACTGTATGCGGGAATCTGGAGAAGATTACCTAGAAGCAGTATTAGAACTCGAACAAGAACATGGTACGGTACGGTTAACCGATGTAGCCTTGAAGATTGGTGTAACCAAGCCCAGTGTGAGTCGGGCGATGAAGATTCTTCAAAGTAACGGCTATATTCATCAAGAAAACTACGGAGCCATAGAACTAACTGCCAAAGGGCGATTAAAAGCCTCTCAGATATATAGTCGTCATAAAACGCTGACGACCTTTCTCGGTGATGTTCTCGGAGTAGATCCTGAAATCGCGGAAGCAGATGCTTGTCGCATGGAGCACATTCTAAGTGTTGAAACCATGAAAAAACTAGCCGCTTTTGTTGAAGAACATAAGAATCTCTCGTAATTGTCCTGTTAATAATCTAAAAAGTATAAAAATATTTCATAGACAACTAGAATCACAAATTTATTCAAGTAATAGCAAAAGAGTTATATTGCTTCCTTCTCTATAGCAGATGACAATGAGAGTAGAGGAAACTACGAGGAGGTAGTGTTATGAAAAGAGCGTTATTAATTAGCATTGTTTTAATGTTATTGGTGGTTCCACTGTTTGCTCAAGGGGCAAAAGTGGAGCAGGGACCAATTACCCTTAAGTATTGGACACATGAAGATCCTAACCGAACACGAATTGAAGAACGTTACATTAAGGAGTTTGAAGCCGCCAATCCAAATATAAAGATTGAGCGTACCACACAAGCATCATCAAAGATTATTGAGTTGGTTCAAACGGCTTTTGCTGCTAATTCTGGCCCTGATATTTTCAACCTTTCAATCGAAGATGAGTATCAGTATATTGCCAATAACCGTGTGGCTCCGATAGATCCAAAAATAGCCGGATATAAGGATTTACAAGCCTTACGTGATGCTTACATGGATGGGATTCTTGATCCAGTCACAGTTGATGGTAAAGTGTATGGTTTGCCATTAGAGTTAACGAACTGGACTATTTTTATAAATAAAAAAGTATTCCGTTCAGCTGGTTTAGACCCCGAAAAAGATTATCCTAAGACATGGGAAGAGATGGCAGATGTCTCAGAAAAGTTGGTAATACGTGAAGGCGATATTCTCGTACGTCGAGGGTTCGATTTCCGTTATCCTTATTACTTAGTTTCGATGTTACCGATGGTTGAACAGCTTGGTGGTCAGTTAATCAGCGATGATGGAAAGACTGCTATAGTTGGGGAAGCTGCATGGCTTAAATTCTTAACCTATATGCAGCAATGGGGACCAAGTGGCCGAAACCTTGGCTCGCCTACCTATAAAAATGCCCGTTCTCTGTTCAATAAGGACAATAATGATATTGGCATGGCTACTACAGGTCTGTATCAGATTGATAGAATCAAATCTGATAACCGTGCTTTTTATGACAGCAATGAGTGGATGATTGTCCCCTATCCTGTCTTTGAAAATGCTAAAAAAGATGTAGCATCCTGCTATTATGGTCACTATCTTATGGTTAACGCCCAAAGCAGCAAAGCCAATCAGGATGCAGCTTGGAAGTTTATTGCCTATATGTTGACCCATGCTGAGGAGTATTTGAAAGAAGTTGGATTGATTCAACCTACCAAAGTATTGTTGGATTCTACAACCTATAAGAATATTCCCTACTCTGAAGTTTTCACCAATGATTTTGCCCGTGGTCACATTGTGTATTACGGAGCTGCTAGTGCTGAATTCCAGACTTTAATCCGCAGCGCAGTAGAATCAGTTATGCTTTCTGGAGAGACTCCAGAGAAAGCTCTCGCAACCCTTAAGCGTGCTGCTCAAGAACTATTAGACGAGCAATTCTAAGACTAAGTTATGTATGGAGGAGGTCGGAACCCTGTCGTTTCGACCTCCTGCTGTATTGAAATTAAAGGTACTATCTATGAAAAGAAAATATATTGGTATAGAACGTAAACAGGCTCGTTGGGGATTTGCATTTACTATTCCTGCGATTACATTTTTTTCGGTGTTTAGTTTTTACCCAATCTTCAATGCTTTGTATACGAGTTTGTTTGATAAGCGAGTGCTTTCACTTGCGCCCCCCCCGTTTATGGGATTGGGTAACTATTCCTATATTTTTTCTTCCCCCGATTTCTGGAATTCTGTCCGAGCAACATTTGTGTTTACTTTGGGAACGTTCATTCCAATTGTACTTATGTCTTTACTGTTGGCCACATTACTGATAACTTTACGCAGTAGTCGGGCTCGGGGATTTTTGCAAATCGCCTATTATACTCCAGCTGTTATCTCATCGGTTGTTGCAGCTGCAATCTGGTTGTTAATCTTTGATCCTCGGGGGTTGGGAAATCAGTGGGTAAACATGATTCTCAATTCTCCAGGAGTTGATCGGAAGTGGTTAGCCGATAAAACAATGGTCCAAATTTCAACTATGGTGGTCTATTTTTGGAAATACATTGGATATTTTGTAATCCTTTTCATAACTGGACTTTTTGCAATCCCTCCAGCTATCTACGAAGCAGCTACTATCGACGGTTCTTCACCATGGCAGAGTTTTTGGCGTATCACGTTGCCTTTATTAAAACCAACGATTGTATTGGTCTCAATCATGGCAATGCTTCAGTGTTTGAAAACATTTAGTACACAATATCTATTTATTCAAGGTGGGGCACCGAGGGCTCCTATTAATGTTATTACCTTGAATATTTACACTACCGGTATTCGGAACCAACGCATTGGGCGGGCTAGTGCCATGAGTATTGTCCTGTTTTTAATCATGCTAATCTTTACATGGTTGCAGTTCAAGCTTTCCAAGAGTGAAGACGTGGAATATTGAGGAGAGTAGGATAATGCAGCATATTCTAAAACGAATTTCTTTGGTTCGCCTTGTCATCTGGGGTTTTCTCATTATCGTGTTTTTGTTTACTATCACCCCCTTAATATTCATGATTACTAGCTCTTTGATGACCAGTAAACAGATTGTACGTATGCCATTTAGCTGGATCCCAGAAACTTTTCATTATCAAAACTATATTAAAGCTATGCAGGGTAATGATGGTGCGTGGATCTTCCCCCGTAATATTTTTAATTCATTGGTAGTTTCATTAACCGTTGCAACTACTACTATTCTTATTGCCTCCATAACGGGGTATGGACTTGCTAAATTTAAATTCAAAAGTCGAAACTTCATTTTTATGTTGATAATGGCAACAATGATGATCCCTTTTGAAGCAATTATGATTCCACTCTATATGGTAGCAACTGGGTTACGATTACAAGATTCATATGCCGGGCTCATAGTTCCTTTCTTAGTGAGCGCTTTCGGTGTGTTTCAAATGCGCCAGTACCTCACCACTTTTCCAAGTGAATATTTAGATGCTGCGAGGGTGGATGGAATGGGGGAGTTGAGAATCTTTTGGCAAATAGTATTTCCCAATTGTACTCCAGTGATTGCTACCCTAGGAATTCTCTCTTTTAGAGGGCAGTGGGATAATTTGCTCTGGCCACTATTGGTGACCCAATCTGAAAAAATGAAAACCATTCCGTTGTATATTTCTAAGTTTGCTGAGGAGAAAATGACTGATGAAGGGGCTATGATGGCCGTAGCAGTAATTGCTAGCTTGCCAATGTTTATGTTGTTTGGCGCTCTTTCTAAATATTTTATTGGAGGCTCGGCACTCTATGCATCCAGAAAAGGTTAAATACAAGCAACATCCTCTCGATTTCAATCTCTATATTTTTGATATGGGCAATGTTGTAATCCATAATATTGAAACCTTAGACAAGGTCGCTCAGCACTATGGCTTTGATGAGGCCGAATTACGCGAAGATTATAATCATTATGCTTTCCCTTTAATGGATGGGACGATAGATTCTACGTTGTATTGGCAACATGTTGAGCATCAATTTGGGATTCGGGTAACCGGTGATCCATTAGCTGAATTCTTTCGTCCTGTCTGGAATGAACCCATGGTGGAAATAATCACACAGTTACGCAAACGCGACAAAAAAGTGGTTTGTGGCTCAAACACCTATGCACCCCACTGGGAGTGGTTACTGGCGGAGGGCTTCCTTCAGGTTTTTGATGAACTGTATGCCTCGCATGAGATGGGGATATCAAAACCATCTAAACAATTTTTCACCCGAATCCTTGATGCCGAACAGATTTCAGCTGAAGAGACGTTCTTCATTGATGATTATGCTGAGAATACTGTGGCTGCAGAGGCATTAGGAATCACTGCTCACCATTACGAAA
>CAZGDR010000007.1:0-21954 GCA_964524755.1 uncultured Spirochaetaceae bacterium | reverse complement strand
AGATGGCTGTCTGAGAGATGTAATGTAGCTGCTGTTTCTTGTAATCCAATATTCTTGCCGTAGTCTTTAGCAATTATCTGAATGGCGCTGTTAACGATATGGTTGTCGACTTGGAGTGGTAAGTCAATCTTGGCATGATGCCCCTTTTTTGTACCTAAGGCGGCCATTTGGGCCTCCTCTTCGAGTAACTTCTGAACTAAGGAGGTGAGGGCAGCTTCAAAATCTTCATCATCGAAGGGTTTGAGTAAGTAGTCGAACACCCCCAATTTAATAGCTTTGCGCATATAGTGAAAATCGCTATGTCCACTTAAAATAATAGCATGTTCTACACCACACTTTTCAAGCATGCGTAGTCCGTCTTGACCGGGCAGGCGGATATCTGTAATGACGATATCTGGGTTGGTTTGTTCAATAATCTCCTCTCCCTCTATCCCATCAGCCGCGGTGCCCACCACAACCAAACCTAAGGCTTGCCAAGGAGTACTTTGTTCTATTTCATCCCGGATGATTTTTTCATCTTCAACGATTACAACACTAAACATTGCTAGGACCTCTTGGAATACGAAGGATTACAGTCGTACCTTCATTTACTGCTGAATCTATAGTGATACCAGCGGTATCACCATAATGTAATTGGAGTCGCCGGTGAATGTTATAAAGTCCAATATGGTTTTCTGAGCTCGGTTCAAAGATCGTTTGGGGATTGGGAGAGAAGCCGACACCGTTATCTGCTACCGTGATGATAATGTTTGATTGAATTTGTTGTGCTCGAACTGATAGACGCCAGACACCAATTTTTGGTTCTAGACCATGAATTAATGCATTTTCTACTAGCGGTTGGATAATAAGTTTTGGTGTTTTTACTTCAGCTATGGCCTCTTCAAGTTCGGTGATGACATGGAGTTTTTCACCGAATCTGATGCGTTGAATCGTAAGGTAGCTATCAACTAAAGAAAAGCTTTCTCGTAAAGTTGTCTCTGTCTCCCGATTATCGATTGCATTCCTCAATAATTTTCCAAGCTTAGTCGTGATGGTTAGAATCTCTTCCTCTTTATGTAGTTTAGCAATAGCTTTAACCGTATTGAGCGTGTTGTAGAGGAAGTGAGGATTCATCTGTGCCTCGAGGGCTTTTCTTTCAGCCTCTCGTAATTTAGCCTCTTCCTCGCGTGTGAGATCTATGAGGGTGGTGATTTGTTGTACCATGGTGTTGAAGGAACGTTCTAATTGTCTTATTTCTGCAATGTTTGATTCTGCTACCCGTGTGCCAAGGTCCCCCGATTCTACCTTATGCATCGAGGTTCCTAAAGCTTCTATAGGTTGGACGATCGATCGACTGAAAAAATAGGCTAGTATTCCGGCGAGTAGTGTTCCTAAAGCCAAAACGAGTGCCACAATAATAACATAATCGTCGATGCTTCTTTGGAGTATAGCGGTATCAGTAATCCCGGCTAGGTAGAGTTGTGTATTGGGTATGGGTGCTAAAGATATGATGGTGTTATCCAATTGTGTATTTCCAGGGGCAAGGGGGAAGGTGATCGTGCTGAGTTCTGCAAATTGGGAAAAATCGCCATGTTTATCTATATGTAGCATTGAATAAGCAACATAGTTATCGGTATCGATGAGGAGAAGGTCAGAAAAACCGAGCCCGCTAGGAATTGAACTAATAGCATCCTGATGAATATCGACGGCTACATAACCAACGACTGTGCCGGTCTCATCACGGATTCTTCTGAAGATATTAAGAAAGACAAAAGCATTGTTTTTTGTAACATAACGGTTCCGCATGGTAATAATTGAGGCGGTATCGTTGCTAGCCCGCGAGAGGTCAAAGAAGGGGTTGGTGTCGTTGCCTTGGTAACGTAAATCGTACTGTTCTGGAAATAAATGAGTTGAAAGGCGTACTTTGCCTAAAGTGCTCACCGCCGACGCGGTAGCGAGGTAGGTATCGCCGTGCATAATTGAAAACAATTGTTCGTAGATAGAGGTACTACCTAACTGAGGTGAACCAGATGCAATAAGTTGGATAATATCAGGGTTGGTACTTATGATGTACGCCTTGTGCCGATACTCCTCTATCACTTGTTGTAAACGGCTGGCTGCCCAACGAATATTGGTGTCGCTTTGTTCCGTCAAAGTGTTTGCGACAGTATTTTTTCTTCTTACAAGATAGGAAAAACCCAGCAGAGAGACGGGGATAAGCATAACCACAAGGAAGAAAATCATCAGACGCGAGAAGAGTGATTTATGGAGAAGTGTACGTGCCATACTAGTAGTGTAACTCAGGCACATTTGATTAGCTAGGGTGAAGATAAAAGGTGAGATGCACTGTAGATGTATAATAAATGTATAAATATTGAAGAAAAGATATAAGTATAGTTGACATTTATTTTAGTAATGTATACAACAGAAGGCAATCTTTGTGTATGAGGTGTCAGTTATGAGAACTGCAGGAAAGCAAACTTTTTCCTCGATGTATGGGTGTATGGGCTCTCAAGCCATGTCCCCACAGATTTCTTCTAATGTATTATCTTCATCTTTACTCCTTTCCTCCCTCCTACCAATCGCCATCCTATCTGCGATTATTATTCTAGTAAGCATTATTATTCTATAATCCACGGTACGCCGGTTCAGGTGCAACTGTGGAGAAACTCCTTCACAGTGAATCGGTGTAACCTCACTGTCTATACGAAATCCAACAGGACCTAGGACTTCGTGCACCAATTTAGGGGGGATAACTATATGGAACGGTATACTTTGGGAATTCTTGTTAACAACCATCCGGGGGTGCTCAGTCGCGTCGTCGGTTTGTTCAGCCGCAGAGGGTACAACATTGATAGTCTATCAGTTGGTGAGACTGAAAATCCTGCGATTAGCCGGATAACCATAGTCGTAACGGGAGATAGAGCAATTGTTGAACAAATAGAAAAGCAAGTTGCAAAACTAATTGACGTGATCACCGTGCTAGAACTTACATTGCAGGGCAGTATTCAATGCGAATTGGTGTTAGCGAAAGTTAATACCACTGCCGAGACACGGGCTGCCGTGGTTGAGTTATCAGAAATCTTCAAGGCTAAGATCATGGATGTGACTGACAAGACTATCACAATGCAAATAACGGGGAATGCCGATAAAGTAGCTTCTTTTTTACATCTATTATACCCCTACGGGATTACTGAATTAGTACGTACTGGTATGACCGCTATGGAGCGGGGAAGCCAAGCGATGATAAATCATGAGAGCGAAGAAGAATAAAAGGAGAACGAGATGAGTACTATGTATTATGAGAAAGATGCCGACATGTCGGTATTAGAAGGAAAGACAGTTGCAGTTATCGGGTATGGTAGCCAAGGACATGCCCATGCGTTGAACCTTCATGAATCAGGTGTGAGCGTTGTGGTAGGACTATACACAGGCAGTCCCTCTTGGAAACTAGCTGAAGAGGCTGGGCTACGAGTCATGACAGCTGCCGAAGCTGCTAAAGCTGCAGATATTATCATGATGCTAGTGAATGATGAAAAACAATCACAAATTTATAGCGACAGTATTGAAGCTTCGCTTACCGCTGGTAAATATCTTGCTTTCGCTCATGGATTCAATATCCACTTTGGTCAGATTGTTGCTCCAGAGAATGTGAACGTAATCATGATTGCCCCTAAAGGCCCCGGTCATACCGTGCGATCTCAATTCCAAGAGGGCAAAGGTGTTCCCTCACTGATAGCGATCCATCAAGATCCTTCAGGTGACTCTAAAGAGCTAGCTTTGGCCTATGCTGCTGGATTAGGAGCGGGAAGAGCTGGGATTTTTGAAACAACCTTTAAGGAAGAGACTGAAACAGACCTTTTTGGTGAACAAGCTGTCCTTTGCGGTGGTATTTCAGCTCTTATAAAAGCTGGCTTTGATACCTTAGTTGCCGCAGGTTATCAACCAGAAATGGCTTATTTTGAATGCTGTCATGAGATGAAACTCATTGTAGATCTCATTAACCAAGGGGGACTCTCGTACATGCGTTACTCAATTAGTGATACGGCTGAGTACGGTGACTACGTCTCCGGGAATCGCATTATTACCGATGAGACGAAGAAAGAGATGAATCGGGTATTGGAAGAGATCCAGGATGGGACATTTGCACGTAACTGGCTGGTAGAGAATAAAGTGAAACGTCCCTTCTTTAATGCCAAACGGAACATAGAAGCCAATAGCTTGCTTGAATCAACTGGTAAGCGTTTAAGAGGCCTGATGAGTTGGTTGAAGAAATAAGCGTGTAGCACGCGAAGGAGGCGACAATGGCCGAACATATTGCAATTTTCGACACTACCCTACGTGATGGAGAACAGGCTCCTGGTTACAGCATGAACCTAGAAGAGAAATTACGGTTTGCTCTTCAGCTTGAATCATTAGGCACGGATGTGATAGAAGCGGGTTTTGCGATTGCTTCACCAGGTGACTTTGCCTCTGTGGAGGCCATTGCCTCTTCAATCAAAAAGTCTACTGTGGCTTCCTTATCGCGTGCTTTACCTAAAGATATTGACTGTGCTTGGGATGCGGTGAAAAAGGCTGTTAAGCCCCGTATCCATACCTTTATAGCAACGAGTGATTTACATCTAGAGTTCAAATTGAAAATGAGTCGTGAACAGGCGTATGAACAGGCGACTAAGATGGTCAAGTATGCTCGTAATTTGTCCCCAGAGGTGGAGTTTTCAGCTGAGGATGCTACACGAACCGACCGTGATTACCTATGTAAAGTAATCGAAGGGGTGATTAATTCTGGGGCTACAATCATAAATATCCCTGATACGGTCGGATATGCCATGCCAGAAGAATTCGGAGATCTGATTACTTACATCATGCAGCAGGTACCGAATATCGATAAAGCAATCCTATCAGTCCATTGCCACAACGATTTAGGATTAGCTGTAGCCAACTCTTTGGCAGGCTTACATGCTGGGGCTCGGCAGGTCGAGTGCACAGTCTGTGGAATTGGAGAGCGGGCTGGTAATGCTGCAGTGGAAGAGTTAGTCATGGCGATGAGAACGAGAAGTGATTTACACAATTATACCTATAACTTACAAACCCAAGAATTGTATAAGACAAGTCGCTTACTTTCCAGTATTACCGGTATTGCAATTGCCCCCAATAAGGCCATTGTAGGAGCGAATGCTTTTGCCCATGAATCAGGGATCCATCAGCATGGAATGATGGCTAATGCAAAAACCTATGAAATCATGACGCCTGAATCGATTGGGCTAAAAAAGACGACGATGGTCTTAGGTAAACATTCAGGACAACACGCTTTTATAAAACGGATGGACGATCTGGGCTATCAGTTAAGTCCTGAAATAGCGACTAAGTTATTTGCCGATTTCAAAAGTGTGGCTGATAAGAAAAAAGAGATAACTGACCGGGATTTAATAGCACTCATGGAAAGTGGTACTCACGCAGCTCCACAAATTTATGAACTTGATACCTTTGTGGTAAATAGCGGTAATAACATGACGGCCACAGCCTGTGTGACTTTGCGTCGGGATGGACGCAAAATGCAGGCGGTGGAGATGGCCACAGGGCCTGTGTATGCTTGTTTTAGAGCCGTTGAGCGAATAATTAAACACTCTTATGTATTAGAGGATTATCAGCTGCGGGCTGTTACAGAACATCGCGATGCGTTAGGTGAGGTCCTCGTAAAAATTAGCGACAACCACGGAGTTTATCGGGGGAGAGGAGTGAGTACCGACGTTATTGAAGCCAGCCTACAGAGTCTATTATCTGCGGTTAACAGAATGATTGAAGTTGCTGAAAATAATACAAAAGGGGTTGATGAGAGTGACAGTAGTGCCGGAAGGAAGACTAAAGAGTGGGTTCAACTCTCGCAAGAGGCCCTTTCCCGAGATATGAAAATTACGGGAACTGTAGAAGAAGATGTGAATAAGGAGCTACTGCATGTTAGAAACTAATAAACAACGAGTTACGCTGTTCGATTCTACCCTGCGAGATGGCGCCCAAGCGGAAGGCATTTCTTTTTCAGTTTTAGATAAACTAAAAATTGTGACTCTCCTTGACGATCTTGGAGTCGATTATGTAGAAGCCGGTAATCCTGGTTCAAATCCTAAAGATTTGGAATTTTTCCAGGAGGCGGCCTCTTTACCACTCTCGCATGTTCGTCTGGTAGCTTTCGGAGCCACGCGAAGACGAAATATTCTCCCACAAGATGACGCTAATATCCGTTCTCTATTAGCTGCGAATACGCCCGTTGTCTCAATTTTCGGTAAAAGTTGGGACTTTCAAGTTACTGATATCATTCGCACCTCATTAAAAGAAAACCTTGCTATGATTTATGATACCGTCGAATATCTCGTAGCGCATGATAAAGAAGTGGTCTTTGATGCTGAACACTTTTTCGACGGGTATAGTGAAAACCCAGCCTATACAATGGAGTCTCTTTTAGCAGCGGCAGCAGGGGGAGCTTCTTCTATTGTTCTCTGCGATACACGTGGTGGAGCGCTCCCTTCCTTTGTAAGAGAGTCGACCAAACATGTTGTAGAGACGCTTGGTGAACAATATCCAGGGGTGGTCATTGGTATTCATACCCACAATGATATGTCCTGTGCTGATGCCAACTCTCTCATTGCCGTAGAGGCGGGAGCAAGGCAGGTTCAAGGAACATTAGTTGGGTTTGGAGAGCGCTGTGGGAATGCTTTTTTAGCTGCTATTGCTCCTACCTTACAAGTGAAGATGGGGTATGATATTCTCACCCCTCAAGCACTCTCTAAATTAACGTTAATTTCCCACTCAATCGCAGAAATAGCCAATATTTCAATTCCGCATGGGACCCCCTATGTGGGGCGTAGTGCATTTGCCCATAAAGGAGGCATGCATATTGATGGAGTCGCCAAGAACTCCCGTTCATTTGAGCACATAGACCCTGAGTTAGTCGGTAATGAACGGCGCTTGCTGATGAGTGAGGTAGCCGGTAGGGCTACCATACTCCGACGGATCAATAAATATGCTCCTGAGTTAGGCAAAGATGCTCCGGAAACAAAACAGATCATGGAAGCGCTCAAACGGATGGAGTTTGATGGGTATCAGTTTGAAGGGGCGGAGAGTTCTTTTGAGTTAGTGATCGCCAAACATTTAGGTAAGTATAGTCCATACTTTGAATTGGATCATTATAAAACATTTGGAGAGAGACCTCTATACGGAGGGCCTGAGACCAGTCATACTGCAGTCGTGAAAGTTGCAGTCAATAGTGAAAGTGCTATTGCAGTCGCCCAAGGAGATGGGCCGGTGCATGCGTTAGATAACGCTATCCGTAAAGTACTAGAGAGGTTTTATCCTCTTCTCTCCACTATCTATCTGACTGATTTCAAAGTGAGAGTTTTAGATTCTAAACAAGCCGCTGCGGCCAAGGTTCGCGTTTTAATTGAAACTTCTGATGGTACATATTCTTGGTCCACGGTAGGAGTTTCAACCGACATAATAGAGGCCAGTTGGATGGCTATCGTTGATGCAATTGAATATAAATTGATGAAGGAGGGGGTTCTGCCCCCCCACAAACATCAAGAAGGAGCACATACATGAGTATGACCATGTCACAGAAGATTTTGGCCGCCCATGCGAATTTAGATGAAGTTCGTCCGGGCCAGTTAATTATGGCTGATCTAGATTTGGTACTAGGGAATGATATTACCGCGCCGGTAGCGATTCAAGAGTTTGCAAAGTTTGGCGTTGATAAGGTTTTCGACACGTCAAAAATTGCCTTAGTCCCTGATCATTTTACCCCCAATAAGGATATTAAAGCTGCCCAACAGTGTAAAATGATGCGGGAATTTGCACATGCCAAAAATATTGAACACTACTTTGAGATTGGACAGATGGGAATTGAACACGCCCTCCTGCCTGAGCAAGGGTTAGTTGGTGCCGGAGAGCTTATTATAGGAGCTGATAGTCATACGTGTACCTATGGTGCCTTAGGCGCTTTTTCTACAGGAGTAGGGAGTACCGATATGGCAGGTGCTATGGCTACTGGGAAAGCTTGGTTTAAAGTTCCTTCAGCACTACGATTTAACTTAACTGGAAAGCTCCCTCCCTGGGTTTCTGGTAAGGATCTGATCCTCCACATCATCGGTATGATTGGCGTAGATGGAGCTCTCTATAAATCTATGGAATTTACCGGAGATGGTGTAGCATCATTAACCATTGATGATCGCTTTACTATGTGTAATATGGCGATTGAAGCGGGAGCCAAGAATGGTATTTTTGGTGTTGATGAAGTTGCTTTAGCTTATCTAGCTGATCATTGCACACGTAAGCCCATCATCTTTGAAGCCGACAGTGATGCAGAATATGAAGAGACTTATACTATAGATTTATCTAGTTTACGACCCACAGTTGCTTTTCCCCACCTCCCGGAGAATACCAGAACTATTGATGAAGTAGGAGAGGTGAAAATTGATCAAGTCGTCATCGGTTCCTGTACGAATGGACGAATCAGTGACTTGAGAGTTGCCGCTAAGATTTTGGCAGGGAAAAAAGTGAACCCCGAAGTGCGCACGATAGTGTTTCCAGCCACCCAAGAAATTTACTTACAAGCTATGGACGAAGGTTTGCTGAAGATATTTGTACAGGCAGGAGCTGTTGTCAGCACCCCCACCTGCGGCCCATGCCTTGGTGGTCATATGGGTATTTTGGCCGAAGGGGAACGGGCGGTAGCGACTACCAACAGGAATTTTGTGGGACGCATGGGACACGTGAAAAGTGAAGTATATTTAGCCAGTCCAGCTGTTGCAGCAGCTTCAGCACTCACCGGATTTATCTCAAATCCCGAAAATATAGAGGAGTAGACAGAGATGAAAGCACAGGGAAAAGCCTTTCGGTATGGAGAAAATGTAGATACCGATGTTATTATTCCAGCTCGTTATTTAAATACAAGTGATGCGAAAGAGCTCGCCAAGCACTGTATGGAAGATATTGACGCTACATTTGTAGAGCAGGTCACACAGGGTGATATTATTGTTGCCGATCGTAATTTTGGATGTGGTTCTTCACGTGAACATGCCCCTTTGGTAATTAAAACAGTAGGTGTGAGTTGTGTTATAGCCTCCTCCTTTGCCCGCATATTTTATAGGAATTCAATTAACATTGGGTTGCCGATTTTGGAATGTCCTGAAGCAGTCAAGGGCATTAAGATGGGCGATGAAGTTTCAGTTGAGTTCTCAAGAGGATTGATCAAGAATGAGACCACCGGTAAAAGTTGGTCGGCTGAACCATTTCCTCCCTTTATCCAAGACATGATTAATGTTGATGGACTGGTTAACTATTTCCGAAAGGAGGTGCTCGGATGAAAATGCGTATAGCACTTATCCCTGGAGATGGGATTGGTCCAGATATCGTAGCTGAAGCGGTAAAGATTATGGGCGAAATTGGGGTGAAATTTGGTCATAAGTTTGATTATTCGTTCTATTTAGCCGGCGGGACGGCCATTGATACTGTGGGTGTCCCATTGCCTGAATCTACGCTGCTAGGCTGCCAGGATGCAGAAGCGGTTCTGTTAGGAGCGGTAGGAGGATTCAAATGGGATCATCTCGATGGAGAGAGCCGTCCGGAGAAGGCTTTGCTTGGACTCCGTAGTGGATTAGGACTTTTCTGTAATTTACGCCCGGCAATATTATATCAACAACTTGCCCAAGCTTGTCCCTTTAAAGATGAGATTATTGCCGGCGGGCTCGACCTCATGGTCGTTCGTGAATTGACAGGAGGTATTTACTTTGGGAAAAGAGGACGCAATGCAACTCAGGATAGTGCTTTTGATACTATGGAATATAGTGTTAAAGAAGTTGAACGCATTGTCATCAAAGGATTTGAGATTGCTATGCAACGAGATAAGCGTCTGACCAGTGTTGATAAAGCCAACATTCTTGAATCTTCTCGCTTATGGCGTTCGGTGGTAGAACGTATAGCTAAAGATTATCCTGAAGTTACGGTAAATCATATGTATGTCGATAATGCAGCAATGCAATTAGTACGTGATCCTAAACAATTTGATGTGATCGTGACTGGAAATATGTTTGGCGATATTTTGAGTGATCAAGCTAGCATGATTACAGGTTCCATTGGTATGTTGCCCTCAGCGAGTTTACGGGGTGATAGCTTTGGGATGTACGAACCTATCCATGGCTCTGCACCCGACATTGCTGGAGAGGATAAAGCCAACCCAATTGCCACAATTCTCTCTGTAGCAATGATGCTACGCCACACCTTTAAGTTAGAGGAAGAGGCGTTGGCAATTGAGCATGCAGTAGAGAAGGTCCTTGATGGCAACTGGCGCACAGGAGATATCATGAGCCAAGGAATGCACATGGTAGGAACGAAGGAAATGGGTTCTTTGATAGCCCAGGAAATTTAAAAAGGAGCAAGACAATTATGAGTGAACAAACAGTATATCTTGAAGGGGCATATATGCCTTTGAGTGAAGCTAAAATACCGGTCATGGACCATGGTCTGCTATATGGTGACGGTATTTTCGAAGGTATTCGGGCTTACGGTGGTCGAGTGTTTAAACTCGATGATCATATGCGACGTTTCCAGTCAGCGGCAAAAGCTATTAATCTTACACTTCCCTTACCAATTAACGAGATAGCTGAAGTGATATTAGAGACCTGCCGACGCAACTCAATTGTTGATGGATATATTCGCTTAGTTTGTACACGAGGTGCCGATGGCTTAGGACTATTTCCTAAACCTAGTTCCCATCCTCCTCGCCTCTTTTGTATTGCCGGTCAAGTTGCACTCTACAGTGAGGAGGCTTATAAGCGGGGTCTCAAGGTGATTACCAGTCATCTGCGTCGTAATAAAGCTACAATCGTTAACCCTCAAATCAAGAGTCTCAATTATCTTAACAATATTATGGCTAGCATTGAAGCACGTCGATATGGGGCAGATGAGGCTTTGATGTTGAATGAAGAGGGGTTAGTGACCGAATGCACCGGTGATAATATTTTTATTATTAAAGATCGGGTAATAAGCACTCCTCCTATCTGGTTAGGGACACTGGATGGGATAACCCGTCAGGCAGTGATTAAGATTGCACAAACTTTAGGTTATGAAATAAGAGAAGTACCTTTTACCCATTATAATGTAATTAATGCAGATGAGGCTTTCTTGACGGGTACAGCCGCTGAAGTTATTGCCCTGACTGAATTAGATGGACACATGATTGGTGAAGGTGTAGCAGGGAAGATTACTTTAGAATTATTGGATGCTTTCCACGCCTATACACAACAGAGTGAAAATGGAGCTGAAATATGAGGAGTGATGAAATGAAGAAGGGGAGTGCTCGCGCTCCTCACCGCTCATTGATGAAAGCGCTCGGTCTGACTGATCGCGAGATAGCAGCACCTTTAATTGGAATTGTAAATTCAGCAAATGGTATTATTCCTGGTCACGTGCATGTCGACCGTGTTGTAGATGCAGTAAAGGCTGGTGTACGCACAGCTGGTGGAACACCCATAGATTTTTCAGTGATTGGGGTGTGTGATGGGATTGCTATGGGGCACAAAGGGATGAAATATTCTCTGGCCAGCCGGGAACTCATTGCTGATTCAATCGAAATAATGGCTACTGCCCATCCCTTTGATGCTCTCGTGATGGTTCCAAATTGCGATAAGATCGTTCCAGCCATGTTGATGGCCGCTGCCAGAATAAATATTCCAACGATTGTTGTCTCTGGCGGTGCGATGTTGGCTGGACGTATTCCCGGACAGAAAAAGGCCATTGATTTGACTACAGTTTTTGAAGCTGTAGGAGCCCATACTGCTGGTAAAATGAGTGATGATGAACTGTTAGCGTGTGAGAACTTTGCTTGTCCTACCTGTGGCTCCTGTTCGGGGATGTTTACTGCTAATAGCATGAACTGCTTAACCGAGGCTTTGGGAATGGGGTTACCAGGGAACGGGACTGTTCCTGCCGTGTATGCTGAAAGGGATCGTCTAGCGAAGGAAGCCGGCTATGCCATTATGGAGTTGTATAAGAACCAGATTAAGCCTTCTGATATCATGACGCATGAAGCTTTTGAAAATGCACTAACGGTTGATATGGCTTTAGGATGTAGTACCAATAGTATGTTACACCTCCCAGCCATTGCCCATGAAGCTCATGTTACTCTAGATATCTTTATGGCCAATGAAGTGAGCAAGAAGACCCCTAACCTATGTCATCTAGCCCCGGCAGGTCCCTATCATATGGAGGATTTATATCAAGCTGGTGGGGTTATGGCAGTGATGGCTGAGTTGCATAAGAATAAGCTGATTCACTTTGATGTTCTCACTGTATCTGGCAACACAATGGGAGCACAGATAGCTTTGGCTAAAAATCATGACACAAAAGTTATCCGTCCTATTGATAATCCTTATAGCAAGACCGGAGGCATAGCCGTGTTACGCGGCAATCTGGCTCCTCAAGGAGCCGTGGTTAAACGTTCGGCAGTTGCTCCTGAAATGCTCAAGCACACTGGGCCAGCCCGCATATTCGAATCAGAAGAAGATGTCAGTCTGGCCATCAATCGCAACCAGATTAAAAAAGGTGATGTGATCGTTATCCGGTATGAAGGACCCAAAGGGGGACCAGGGATGCGCGAGATGCTCGGACCTACTTCTGCTATTGCGGGGATGGGGTTAGACAAAGATGTGGCGCTCATTACCGATGGCCGGTTCAGTGGAGCGACCCGAGGAGCTTCGATTGGACACGTCTCTCCTGAAGCTGCAGAGGGGGGTCCCATTGCTTTCGTATATGAAGGTGATTTGATTGAGATTGATATTGAACAAGGAACACTGAATGTATTGGTTGATGCAGAAGTATTTGAGAGTCGGAAGGTAGGCTGGGTGGCGCCTGAGCCTCCTATTACCACAGGCTATCTGGGGCGCTACGCAAAACAAGTCACCAACGCTTCTACAGGCGCGGTGTTCAAGGATCGTTAGTAATAATAGCCACCTTAAAAGGGGTGGCCGAAGGAGATTATCGCATGAAGTTGAACGGAGCGGAGATTATTGTTGCTTGCTTAAAGGAACAAGGGGTCGATACGGTGTTTGGATTTCCAGGGGGCGCCGTGCTCAACATCTACGATGCTTTGTACAAGAATCGGGATTCGATTCGTCATATCCTCACCAGTCATGAACAAGGAGCTTCACACGCTGCTGATGGATATGCACGCTCGACAGGAAAAGTTGGTGTTGTTTTTTCTACAAGCGGTCCTGGTGCTACAAATTTAGTAACTGGGTTGGCTACGGCCTATATGGATTCGATTCCTGTTGTTGCAATTACCGGTAACGTGACTACTGATTTGTTGGGAAAGGACAGTTTCCAAGAAGTAGACATCAGCGGTATAACCATGCCAATAACGAAACATAATTACATTGTAAAAAAAATAGAAGATCTGGCACCAACTATTCGGGATGCTTTTTACATTGCCCGTGAAGGGCGTCCAGGTCCCGTCTTAATCGATATCCCCAAAGATGTAACGGCTGCATTGGCTGAGTATACTAGAGTGGATCCAAGATGGGCTATTCCTTCTGAAGATAACGTGCGTACCAGTGCTGTCGAGAAGACTCTGGCTATACTGAAGAATTCTTCTAGACCGATGCTCTATGTGGGAGGCGGAGTCATCCGCGCGCAGGCTCAATCTGAATTGGCTGAATTTATCGAAAAAATAGATACTCCTCTCGGTGTTTCACTGATGGGTAATGGAGCCATTGATACCCAACATCCGCGATTCACAGGGATGATTGGGATGCATGGGACACGACTTTCCAATATTGCAGTAAATAATTGTGATGTATTGGTTGTTATTGGAGCCCGTTTTAGTGATCGTGTAGTGAGTAAAGTGAGCGAGTTTGCTAAGAATGCGAAGATTATTCACATAGATGTGGACCCAGCTGAAATTAATAAGAATATTGCTACATCGCACCATGTGATAGGAGATATTAAAGTAGTACTCTCTAAGATCAATAAAAGAATTACTAAACCGCTATCACATGGTCCATGGATGGAGCAGATTGCTAAATGGCGCGTGCAGCACCCGCTAAAGATTGCTGGAGAAACGAGACGGCCTTCACAGATATTACAGGCTCTATCCAAAGTAATTCCCGATGATGCTGTGGTGGTTACCGAAGTTGGGCAACACCAGATGTGGACTGCTCAATTTTTCCGACATACCCCTGAAAGACGCTTTTTGACCTCTGGTGGACTTGGTACGATGGGGTATGGAACTGGTGCCGCGATTGGAGCCCAGGTTGGCAACCCTCAAAAAAGGGTAGTGAATGTAGCTGGAGATGGTTCCTTTAGGATGAATTGTAATGAATTAGCCACTATTGCTAGGTATCGTTTGCCAGTTGTTGTTTTAGTGATGAATAATCGCACGTTAGGGATGGTTCGCCAATGGCAGACTCTCTTTTATGATGAACGCTACTCTGAGACGACCTTAGATACAGAAGTTAACTGGGTTGCCTTGGCTCAGGCTTTTGGGGTGAAAGGGGTACATCTTACAAAAGATGATGATCCTTTCACGGTGTTGTCGGCTGCCTTTGCTCTAGAAAGTCCAGTTTTGATTGACTGTGAAATCCCCTTAGACAACAAAGTCTATCCCATGGTAGCTCCAGGAGCTTCTATTGAAGATATGATTGAAGAAAATATTGATTAGATGTACAGGAAGGGCGGGCCCAGATAAGCTTTCGCTCTATGAGAAAGAAAAGATGTCACGTCAATCTGTGACATCTTTTCTTCGTTTGCCGTTTTGTTGGAGGGTAACATCCCCCTTACGACGGCCTCTTACTGAGGTATATATTCCAAGTGGTTAGTAAGGAGAATGTTTTTGATTCTACTTACCCCTCAAGAAGATTTTATGGGGTAATGGGTCTCTGCAAAAATAATAATGTCTGAGACTTTCATGTTAAGTACGGTGGCAATCTTCCCCATAGTTTCAATTCTCGGAACACATCGTCCCGATTCTATAAAATAAAGCTGACTCCGTGATATTCCTGTCTGTGCGACAAGTTTATCCTGTGAGTATCCAGCTTTGACTCTCAAATCTCGTATTGCTTTTCCTACATCCATGTTATAACAATACGGTTGATTCTCATTTAAGTAAAGTGGTCAGCGGTTAAATCTGGTGAAAAGCGTTGATTAGACCTGTTAATGCTTACGTTGTAGTAAAGATTGGAAAGTGTTGAGTGTAATTCGTGTGGATGGGATTCAAGAAATAATAGGTTTTTTGTTTTTGTCTGAATAGGCACCTTAGTAGTGTGTTGATTTGTTTACAGGTGTTACCTATCTGTTCATGATTAGCGTAATATACTTGCTTAATAGGTTCGTTATTCACGATTCTAGAGGCGATTTCAATTATTCGCTCCATAACCTGTTACAATAAATCATTGTAGCGCGATCAAATATTTCATGATATTCTACAACTCTGAGTGAATAAACCTACTTGCAACTATACTGCTAATCACTTAACAGTTTGAGGAGGGTTTATGAAAAAATTATTTGGTTTTGTTTGCATACTCATGATTTTATTCAGCTTATTTTTGGCTTGTACTTCAACAGTACCGTTTGAGGAATTCAACGAATACAGGACGGCCAATCAAGTCGAGTTGAAACAACTGCAGGCGAAAATTGACAAGTTTGAAGAACACGAGCAATTGTTTGTCTCAAAATATGAATTTGAGCAACAAGTAAAAGTAGTGGAGGAATCAATCAAGAGTGTGCAAGTAAAACTTGACCACATCGAATTAGCGTTAGCAGGGTATGCTAAAAATGAGAGCCTCACAACTTTGAAAAAAGATTATGAGAAATTGGCGCAAGAATTTACGGGTGCCTATAATTCTATCGATAGCTTTGTGCAATTAGCGGGCTATGAAACCTCCGATGATTTTTTGACCTTAGGTCGTGATATCGTTCGCGTCAATGAAAATATTAAAGAGATTGATGAGAAAATAGAAAACTTACGAGCAGCGATGGCTTTGTTTGTTAAGCCAGAACCTTCCACATAGTAGGTGTTTATGCTCTATATGGGATTGCGAAATCACAACATCTTCGGTGTGTAAAAAGAGAAGGCAGGGTAGTTCTAGTCTTCCTGTTATTATATTTTAATTGGTGTTTGTGACCATAATGCTAATTGTTTAGGTTATAGAAAAATTAGACTGTCTCTTTCTTTTCGGTGAGGTATAAAATAAACACACCGATAGTCCCAATGAGGGCTGTGATACCTACCAGTACCCAGAGGATCGAGAGGCCGTAACGCGAGCTGATTTGCCCTCCAATTAAGGGGGCAATCCCATGTCCGATTCCCATGATAACTGGCAAGATGGCGCTAAATCGGGCACGGTGGGTTATAGGGGTATTATTGGCAATATAGTAATGGGTGTTAGTGGCATCAATGACTTCCCCTAATGTGAAGATAACCGTCAAAAGGTATAACCAGATGGGCGCCTGTACCAGTCCCAGGCCTGCAAACCCAATAGCGTAGAGAACCCCGGCACATGCAATATTGCGCAAAGGGTGAAACTTTTTAAGTGCCATCACAATAAACGCATTGCTTACCACCACTACGACGGCATTCAATGACATCATCGTTCCGTAGAGAGTCGCGCCTGCTTTTCCATACAATTGGGTAGTGTAGAGAGGTAGTGCAAATAGGGATTGGCTATAAGAGAAGCTGAAGAAGGTTATACAGACAGCAAGGATGAGTAGTCTGGGTCTTGTCATGAGCGCTTTAAACAAGCCGCCTGAGACTGCTTTCTCCGTAGAGTCACTCTCATAACTCTTCTCGATGGCAGTTTGATCAGGTTTAGATTCAGGAACCATTAAAGCCACAAAGATGATTGAGAGTGCTCCTGCAATGGCGTTACCAAAAAACAACCAGCTAGGCGCTCTATAGAACAACAATCCAGCAATTACGGGACCGAGAGCAAAGCCCAAGTTATGGCCAAGATAGTTAAGAGAGAAGCTAGCCTGACGGTTCTCTTGCGTGGTAACGTCGGTCATCAAGGCGCTACGAGCAGGGTCGGTAACACCATCAAATAGGAGATTTAGAAGGATGAAAAGGGGGACAAGACGCGAGGTTCCTAGAAGGCCACAGATAAAAAACATAGCGCTAGCTAACAGTTGTCCAACCACCATGACCCGCTTTCTGCCTATGATATCAGCTAGCTTGCCTCCTGCAAAAGAACCCGGGAGGTAAGTTAAGGCCGCCACTGACATAAAGGCTCCTGTCCAAGCATCACTGTATCCAAAATGTTGGGTCAGCAATAAAACCAGAAAAGGATAGACAAAAATTCCTACACCATTAATGATGGTCGCAAAAAAGAGGATGTAGACTGGACGAGGCAAATTTTTATATATGGACACTAATCAACTTATACCATTGTCTAAAACTTTAGGGCAATAGTTTTGCATGAAGAGTAATATAATTATGTTGAGTAAATAAGTAAATTGTGAAGTGTAGAGAACTGACAGCTGATAGCTTTGAAGGTGTGTACATGAGGATGGTGTTTGCTGTTTTATGAGGTGGATAAACATTGGTGTGCAGATGAAAGTTTGTCTAGATGCGTTGATTATAACATACTCAATCTTTTTATCATTCTCGATCCATAATAACCAACGCTAGACGCAATAATTTATGTACAAATCAACCAGAGAACTATAGGATAGAGGAACGTGTGTAGTAAGAAGGGTACAAAGATGGTTTATCGTGAAAAAATTAAAGTAATGCAGAATTTACTTCCTTTGGGAACTGGGAACATACATGTGTTTAAAGCTCCGGGACGTGTGAATCTTATAGGAGAACACACTGATTATAATAATTGTCCTGTGTTCCCCTTTGCTGTAGATCGTGAGATTCTCGGTGTGTGTCGTTATCGGTCAGATAATCTTATTACTGTCCGTGATACACAAGAGAAATTCGGAAAAATTCAATTTGCAATTGAACCGAAAATCCTTCCCTATGCTACAGGAAACTGGGGTAATTACATCAAGGCTGGTGTACAGGGTATTATTGATTTATGGCCAGATTTTCCATCCGAGAGGGTGGGCTTTGATATGGTTATCTCTAGCACTATTGTTCCTGCAGCCGGAATGAGTTCATCGTCTGCTCTTGTCGTACTCGCTTCTCTCGTGTTTCTAGCTGCCAATGGGGTTGAGATTAGAAGTCAAAAAGAGAGACTTTTTTTAGCTGAATGTTGTGCAAAAAGTGAGCGTTACACAGGAACTCAAGGGGGAGGGATGGATCAAGCAGCTATCTTGCTCGGGGTCCCCAATCAAGCCCTGTTGATTAATTTTAATCCATTACGATGTGATTTAGCCCCAGTACCCAATTCTCATACGTTAGTGGTCGCTCATTCGCTGGTAGAGGCCCCCAAAACTCAGACCGTGATGGATGCTTATAATCGAAGAAGTATTGAGTGCCGTATTGCAACGGCTTTAATCAGTCATGCCTTAGTAGCTCAGTACGGAGGGCCTGAAATCGAGTTTATGGGGGATCTAATTCCTGAAAAGATCGGATTATCAGAAGAAGGCTTACAGCTAGTCGTAGAACGAGCTGTGGAAGAAAAGCCCTACTCAATTGCAGATATTGCCTCCCAGTTGGGTATAACGAGTGATGAGGTTATTAAAAAATGGTGTATGAGAAATGATGGCTCCTTTTTCCCACTACCCTCAAAAGGGTTTCTCCTTTATCAACGTTTACAGCATGTTTTAACAGAATGGGCGCGGGTTAATGCGGCATACGACTCTTTACAAAATGGCGATATGTTGCAATTGGGAAAGTTGATGGACGCCTCGCATGCTAGTTGTCGCGACTTACATCAGATTAGTTGTCCCGAGTTAGATATGTTAACTGAAATCAGTCGGAAGGCTGGTGCTATTGGTTCTCGATTAACTGGAGCAGGCTTTGGAGGGTGTACAATAAGCTTGGTGCCCAATGAATTATTGGATACCTATGTAAAAGAAATTGGTAAACGCTATTACCGCGATCAGATGCAAAGAAAAACATGGCGTGATATGATATTTATCGTAAGACCTGAATCGGGGGCAAAACGGCTAATGTAGGATACAAGAGACCTTTGCGGCGCATCATTACGGTTCATGCGGCTATGTAGATAAAATGACGTAAACACCTAAAGAAGAAGCTGCCGCTCCAGTCACTATAACTTTTGCGGCAGCTTGAAATAGGTTTTACTCAGTCCACGGTTTTCCATAGTAGGAATCTAGGTACAGTTGTTTGATTTGAGCAATCAGTGGATAGCGTGGATTTGTTCCCGTACATTGGTCATCAAATGCTCTTTCTGATAACTCATCAACAAGAGCTAAGAACTCATGTTCAGATACGCCCCACTCTTGAATAGAGGCTGGGACGCCAACTTCAGTCTTTAACTTATCGATTGCTACAATGAGGGCTTCAACCTTTTCTTCCATTGTCGCTCCAGCAGGCAGGTCGATCAATGTCGTGTTTTCAGTGTTATTAACTGCCATGTGGACGTAATCAGCAGCTCGAGCATAGCGAGAGATTGCAGAAGGGTATTCATACTGCGGGAAAGCCGCCTGTTTCGTGGGTGTCTCCGTTGCGTTAAATCGAATCACATTACTGAGAAGTAAAGCATTAGCCATACCGTGAGGTATATTGAAAGCAGCTCCTAGTTTATGAGCCATCGAGTGACACACTCCTAGGAAGGCGTTGGCAAAAGCCATACCAGCCATCGTTGATGCTGTATGCACCTTCTCGCGTGCTTTCTTATCTGTTTTTCCATGGTGGTACGCATTAGGAAGATATTTAAATATTATTCTAATAGCTTCTAACGCCAAACCATTGGTATAATCGGTGGACATAGTCGATGCTAGAGCCTCAACCGCATGGGTGAGGACATCGATACCACAGGCTGCTGTTAAGGCTTTTGGTTGACTCAATGCCAACTCACTGTCGACAATAGCCATGCTTGGAGTGAGAGAGTAGTCAGCAATGGCCCACTTCAATCCAGTTTTGTCATCGGTTATAATTGCGAAAGGGGTAACTTCACTGCCGGTACCACTAGTGGTGGGAATACATACCAGTTCTGCTTTTTTCCCCATATTAGGAAAGTCATAAATACGTTTCTGGATATCCATAAAGCGTAGAGCTAACCCATCAAATTTCACCTCAGGATGTTCGTACAACAACCACATAATCTTAGCCGCATCCATAGGAGATCCTCCCCCTAAGCCAAGTAGTACATCAGGCTTAAAGGCGTTCATCAGCTCCATACCTTTAGTAATCGTTTCTAAGGTTGGATCAGGCTTTACTTGGTGGAAACACTCACACTCTATGCCCAAGGCTTCAAGTGGTTGGGTAATCTTTTCAACCATACCGCTGGTAAAGAGGTACGAGTCGGTAATGATGAAAGCTCTTTTTTTCCCTTTAAGCTCTTGTAAAGCTGTGGGAAGACAACCGTATTTAAAATATATTTTGGGGGGAAGCTTGAACCACATCATATTTTCTCTCCTTTCAGCTACAGTTTTAATATTCATCAAATGTTTGGGGCCTACATTTTCGGAGATAGAGTTGTTCCCCCAACTTCCGCACCCAAGGGTCAAGGAAGGTTCCAGACGGAAGTTATAGATGTCGCCGATGGCTCCCTGAGACGATGGCATATTTATAAGAACGCGGCTTGTCTTTACAGCTTTTCCAAAAACATCAATCTTCTCTTGTTCGTTTTCATCAATGTATAGAACTGAAGTGTGGCCAAAACCACCTAGTTCAACGAGACCTTTAGCCATTGCCGTCCCTTCTTCGAAGGAGGCACACTTATACATGGCTAAACAAGGACTCAGTTTTTCATGAGCAAAGGGTTCCGTTTCTGTGATGTCGGTAACTTCTCCGATTAAGACTTTGACACTCTTATCCACGGTGAAGCCGGCAAGTTTAGCAACTGTAACAGCAGGTTGTCCCACAATCTTGGGATTCACTGTTTTTCTGACTGGATCGAGGATAATAGCTCTCATTTTATCTAGTTCTTCAGCGTTTAAGAAATAAGCACCTCGAGTGGAAAGTTCAGTTTTACAAGCTTCGTATATATCTTCATGACAGATGATAGCCTGTTCACTTGCACAGACAACACCGTGATCAAAAGTTTTAGACATGAGGATGGAGCTGACTGCCATTTTGAGGTCAGCGCTTTTGGAGATGAAGGCGGGGGTATTACCAGCTCCAACTCCAATTGCAGGCTTTCCCGAAGAGTAAGCACTGTGGACCATTGCCGGGCCACCCGTAGCTAGAATGATGTTCACTGCCGGATTCTTCATGAGGTAATTAGTCTTTTCAATTGAAGGTTCCTCAATCCAGCCAATGATATCTTCGGGTGCACCTGCTGCAACAGCTGCATCTCTAATAATACGAGCAGCTTCACAAGTGCAGCTCTTAGCCCTCGGGTGGGGTGAGAAGATGATTCCATTGCGGGTTTTTAGAGCAATTAAAGACTTGAAGATAGCGGTAGAGGTTGGGTTTGTGGTGGGGATAATACCACACACAACACCAATGGGCTCAGCTATTTTCTTAATGCCAAAAACGCGATCGTCATCTATGATACCGCATGTTTTAGTGTCTTTATATTTATTGAAGATAAACTCACTGGCAAAGTGGTTTTTGATTACTTTATCTTCAACAACTCCCATCCCTGTCTCTTCGACCGCCAGTTTGGCTAATGAAATACGGGCATCGTTGGCTGCAATAGCGGCTGCCATAAAGATAGCATCGACTTGCTCTTGAGTATAATTAGCAAACTGAGCTTGGGCCCGTTTGACTCGTGTCACTACTAGTTCCAGTTCCTGTTCGCCGACGAAAGCTTCGGTTGGTTTCGGAGCCTGTTTTGTATCCTTCATAATATCCTCCATGATATTAATAATATGAATAGAATCACATTAAATATGATATAAATTAATTTATGG
>CAZGDR010000006.1:41328-46674 GCA_964524755.1 uncultured Spirochaetaceae bacterium | reverse complement strand
TGGCTCTATTCATCCTTATTTTCAATTGGTGGACTTGTAGCAGGGTGGTCCCTTGATCTACCCGTAGGTGCCATGGTTGTTGTGATAGCTGGAACCGTTTTTTTAGGGGTCTCCCTCTTCAGTATGATTGCTAAAAAAAGGAAAAAAGCACCACAGGGCAACTCTTAACATGACAAAAATACGCCAGGCAACATTAACCGTTCTTCAGGGGGCAACTTACCCTCTTAGTGCCAATGAAGTATTTTCAAAGATTCCTCTACCCTGCAACCCCGCCACAATCTACCGGACACTTCACTACCTCGAAGAAAAAGAGTACGCCCACTCGTTTGTATTACATTGTTCAGGACATGGTACTGAACGCTATTACACGCTAACTCCACCAGATAACCAACATCACCATTGGTTCCATTGTGAACAGTGCCACTGCTTTATAGATTTAGGAAATTGCGCCTTACACTCTCTGATTAAGGATTATCAGACAAAGTTGGGCTTTGAGGTTACCAGCCACACCCTCTATGTAACAGGACGGTGTGCGACCTGTAAAAATCAATAATTGTAGGCGGCCTTCTAGTTCATAACACGAGAAGCACACCCACGACGAATACTTGCGCTCACTACTTAACACAGAGGTTCTTTTCATGCGTGTTAGACATGAGTCCTCCGAATTGGATCGTCCCACAAATCTAACTCGTCTGCCGTAATTTCGATTAACGCTGCAATAACCGAGTCCCTATCCTCTGCCTCATCATACAACCCGAAATCTTCCTGCCATTCGGCACGATATACACCTATTGTGAGCGGTGAGACATATCCTTTTATATCCCCTTTCAAATCTTGTATCCGTTCCCCCGTCATGAGGGCCAATGTCCTAAAATCTGTTTGCTGTAAAGCCACGGAGAGGATGTGCCGATCATGCTCATCAAACACAGCAAGAGCATAGGGGAAAATCAAGTACCCATCACCATGTGCATTTGAAGGGTCTTTTTGTACAAAGGCTCTAATTCTTGACTGTGGCCAAATCCAGACCTCCGGCAATCTTGTATCGAGATCTTTAGGATCCGGCATTGCCGGCCAACGGAGAGTATCGATTTCATCATACTTGTTTGAAGTGTGTGTCTGCTTTCCCATATAGATTCCTCCATACTATAATACTCATGCCAACTATAGCACCAAGACAAGGCTTACCCAAGCATACTATTTATGATTTTCTTTTGTACGTAAAAGACTTTAACAACTTGACGCCAAAGAAACTGTTTCTTATGATAAAGCATCTTTGTTATAAAATGTAATCTTAGGAGCTCATCATGCAATCAATCTTAGACAAACCAGTTCTTATGGCACTTATTGCAACCCTTGGCACATGGGCTACCACAGCCTTAGGTGCTGCACTTGTCTTCTTTTTTAAAGAGATTAAACAACATGTCCTTAACATGATGCTTGGCTTTGCCAGCGGAGTTATGATTGCGGCAAGCTTTTGGTCCCTCCTTGCTCCTGCTATCGATATGGCGAAACAAAACTCCAACCTCCCCGCATGGTTGGTAGCTGCAATTGGCTTTGTCGTCGGTGCTGGATTCCTGTGGCTCGCCGATAAACTCATTCCCCACATCCACCTTGACTCCAAGAAAGGTGATGAACCTGAAGGTATTCCCACCCATCTACACCGCAGTGTTTTACTAGTCCTCGCCATCACCTTACACAATATCCCTGAAGGATTAGCAGTAGGTGTCGCATTTGGAGCCGCAGCTATAAGTGGTTCTGGTGTGACTATTATGAGTGCAATAGCCGTAGCTATTGGAATTGGAATTCAAAACTTCCCTGAAGGAGCCGCGGTATCAATCCCTCTCCGTCGCGAAGGACTATCACGTACTAAGAGCTTTATGTACGGCCAAGCTTCAGGTATAGTAGAACCTTTTGCTGGAGTTCTGGGAGCACTCCTCGTCACAAGCATGCAATCAATTCTTCCTTATGCCTTAGCTTTCGCAGCCGGTGCAATGATTTATGTTGTAGTTGAGGAACTCATTCCTGAATCCCAGCAGGGACGAGATCACGTAGGAACTCACCTAGCCACATTTGGGGTTATTCTAGGATTCACAGTCATGATGATCCTTGACGTTGCTCTAGGCTAAACCCGCTCTACGAGATTAGAAACGGTCAGAGTACCTAAAGTTTTAATCCCCTTTAGATTAATTTGGGAAGCGATAGCATCCCCAACGGTATCGAGATTTTGCTCCAAATAAACCTCTCCGTATAAGGTCGCTACTAAGTGTACCACTTTTAAATCTTCGAGCGGCCTAGCCGGAACATAGGCTGTTTTAGTATTATTGGTGGGTAAAATAAACCCTTTTTCTACTAACAAATCTAAAACAGCAAACAATTGGCGCTCATTCATGAGCAGACGATCGGTGATATCACGAATCTTCGTCTCTCCACCTTTATTACGATATTTTTGCCCAATAACCATCATCACATTTATCCCATTAGCCAGCTGTTCAGCTGGAGAAACTGGTTTGGCTAGAGTAACTTTATCAGGTTGATACTGATGTACGTAACTCACTTCAACAGCTGCTAAAATCACAACCCAGATCATATATACCCACAGTAAAAACAGGAAAATTGTGGCAAAGGATCCATAGATAACAGAATAGGAAAGTGCTCTTGTAATTAATGTGGAGAAAAGATAGTTAACAATGTATATGCCGAGAGTTCCCACAAAAGCCCCTAGAGCGGCACTTACCCCACTCACCTTAGCGTTAGGCGCCACAACAATCATGAGGAAAAGAAACAACCAACCAATCGCCCAGGGTACTAAGAACTTCAACAATGCCAACGGGAGATTTTCAAAAACCTGCCACCCCAAAATTCTCATCATCCAAGAACTCAACAGTGACTTAACACTAATATAGGCTCCCAGTAAAATAGCCCCTACAATCAAAACGGTCAAAAACCCCAACGATCTACGTACGATATTCATATTCGTACTGGCCGTCCTATAGATCTGATTGATGACAGCCCAAACCTTATTAATCAGTAACATTGAGGTGATAATGAAAGAGATCAATCCCACCACCCCCAACCCACTCGCATTCGAGGTATATTGAGCAATCATCTGGACAAGCTGAATGCCAGTCTCTTCTCCAAAAACCGAGGTAAAGAGTTCGCCTAGGATAGTATAGAAAGGTTGGAGCACATTAAATAAAGAGAGAAATGCAACTAAAAAGGAGAAGAATGGGACAATCGAAATAAGCGTAGTATAAACAATCCCAGAGGCGAGGAGCGTAATCCTATCTTTGGTGAACTTTCCATACCACACCTCAAAGAAAGTTAGGATGCGACGAAAAAGAGTCCCCCTAGGTCGTGATTGAGATCTTTTCTTATTACGTTTCACGTCCTTGCCCATATCAGGTAATCCTACCAGCAATACCCAAAGGAGACAACCATATTCATCGACTCTGCCGACTCTTATGAGCTTCTAACCAAGTCCCTAACACACGGAATGTCTCCTTGCGGTTAGTTTCATTCAAAATCTCATGCCGAGCTCCTTTAATTAGTGAGATCGTTACGTCTTCAATACCAGCTTTTTGATAGAGGTTAAAAACTTTCTCAACTCCTTTACCAAAATCCCCAACCGGATCATTAGCTCCGCTGATTATAAGAATTGGCATATCAAGTGGTATCTTACGGATGAGGCTCTTCTTATTAGCTAGTGTAATCCCATCTAAAAGATCAACAAAGAAACGTGAGGTGCAGATAAAACCACAAAGAGGATCATCCAGATACGCCTGTACAGCAGCTTCGTCTCGACTCAACCAATCAAAGGTAGTCTTTTGAGGGGTAAATCCTTTCGCGAATGCCCCAAAACTGAGATGGTCCAATAATTTATCAGGATTTCTCCCCTTATGAGACAGCGAACGGATGCGAGCTAATAACTTTCCCATAGCACCTACTACTCCCTGACTGGCCCCCGTACCACTAAGGATTACTCCAGCATACAACGCGGGATGTTGAGTAATTAAGTACCGCACGAGAAAAGAGCCCATACTGTGCCCTAAGAGAAATATATCATTGCCAGGATGGGTAGACCGAATAAGCTGACTTAACTCAAAGCCATCCTCTACTACCCGCTTCCAACCATTCTTATCGGCGAACCAACCTAGTTCATCGTCTGTAGCCGTTAACCCATGCCCGCGATGATCTTGAGCATATACGGCGATACCGAGAGTATTCAAGTATTGGGCAAAATCATCATACCTGGCACCATGTTCAGCCATACCATGAAAAATATGGACAATAGAGTGAATATTTTTATTTTCTGGTAACCACACCCTATACATCAATTCCTTCTGGTCTGAACAAGTCATCTGAAGAATTTCCATAGGCCACCTCCTCCCTGATTGTAGAACAGCATTCATAACGGGGCAACTAGATTACACCAGTTGTCTTGCCCAAAAGGTACACTTTCTTTATTGTGTATCACATGCATAGATTCTTGGTATTTTCCGACCTACATGGCGATGTAGCCGCGCTTGAATTACTCTTGGACCGCATGGTAGCAGAAGAGGCAGACCATCTGATTTGTGCAGGCGATGTTGGCCTTAATCATCTGGGGAACAAACATGATCAGTTGCGCCACCTTCCTATCACTTTTGTACGAGGGAATTGTGACTCGCCTTGGATTTTTGCTGAAATGGGATTTTCTGTTCCCACCCGCTACACAACTTTAGAACTTAACCAGCATACCCTCTTTGTCACCCATGGAGACGTCATTCCTTCTTGGAAATATGCACCAATTGCCCTTACCGCGCACGACATCTTTATTAGCGGCCATACCCACGTTGCATCCCTCAAACACCCCAAAGGTTCGCCTATACTCCTTAATCCTGGATCAGTCTCCTCTCCTCGAGATCGGCAACCTCCAAGCTATGCCATAATTACCAATGCAAAAATCAGTATTAAAAGCGTAGCATCAGGACGTGTTCTCCATACGTTACAGTTATAATGAAGATCCAATTTTTCCTACAAAAGACTCCCTACAGTAAGACCAAAGCGTACATAGGGTCGCCACATTTCGGTCAATTTCAAATCGTAGGCGCTCCCCTTTACGTTATCGGTGGCACTAAAGACTAATCCGCCCGAAAGCTCAAACCCATAGGCACTGCCAGCATATTGCAGCTCTCCCTTATTGAATAGCCTAAGCCCTGCGGCCACCTCACCTGAAAACCGAATTGCAGAGAATTCTCGTAGGCGAAGATTAGCATCAGAAGATGATGGTCCAGCGTCCTTCATTACAAGAAATTTGCTCACACCTACACCTACTGTAACAAAAGGTCGTGCCCAACCAAAATCCCA
>CAZGDR010000006.1:0-41228 GCA_964524755.1 uncultured Spirochaetaceae bacterium | reverse complement strand
TCGTTATATATGGTTGTAGAAAGAGATGACAATTTGTGTCTCGCAGACAACGGCATACCAAGACACAACAACACACACGCGAGTATCACACCACGTTTCATCTGTGCTTTCGGCTTGCGCACCCTTAGTCCCCCTCAATTGTCGCTAAATCAAGAGTTCTCAAGAACCTGTATCGTTCAGCTAACTCTCGATAAGGAACAACCGAAGCACTCGTATGGTTACTAGCGGGGTCTAACGTAAACCTTACGGGAATCGGAAATGGAGGATGGTTAAAATTATTATTGACAACGCGATGCTTATAGAGCGCATACCGTCCAATATTCACTAACTGTTTTGCTGAGAAATTAATCCCTAGGAATCCACCTAGCAGATCTTCTACAACTTTTGTATTAAAATTCGTATAGGCCAAGGAAGGATACCGGAACAAAAACTGCTTCAGAGGCAGAGTACTCGACTCATAGAGTAAAGGAACCAAAATTTGAGAACAAAGACCAACTGAATTGAACATGGCCAACAGGTTTTCCTGAATTACAGCCCAATCAGCTTTACCGGTTGTACTTTGCAATGGCAGGTACGATAACAATAATTCAGGAATAAAAAGCATATCTTCGCCCAATCCAATAAGAAGAGCTTGCCCCCAAGCCCCCCGGGGATCAATTGGAATCATTTCTCGCCCCTGCACATGACACGAAATCTTCTCTGCCTGAGCTGGTGATAAGTAGAGGTTTTCGAGGTGTGCAGTCCCCTTACCAAACATGAGACCTTCCCCGCTCCCTTTTCCAATCATCTCGATGAGCTGTTCAACCCCTTCAGTTTTACCAAAAGTAACGGGTGTAGAAAAATCGACATATCCCTCTTTTTTAGCCGCCATGATCCATCCAATGACCATACCCGTCCCCATGGGGTTCAACCCAAGAGCGATACATTGCTCCCACCATTGCATAACAATGAGCGAGTCATAATTTCCCAAATTAGAACCAAGGGCCATCATCCCTAGCGCATCAGGCACAACGAGGTCATTACCTCCCGGACGCATAACTGACCGACGACAATTGAGCAGACATCCTTCACAGGTAGTGGTTTCTAAAGAAAATTGACGCGTTAACTCATCTCCACTCAGATGGAACAGACGAGGATCAACACGTTTAGTCACATTCTCAACAGCAGCAAAACCAGATCGCATTGCTTCAGGAATTAAAGCTAAGGCACCATGTTGAGCATACTCTTTGGCATAGGAACTTCTCTCAAGAATACGGTGCAATGCATCTTTTGCAAATCGGAAACGCTCTGCATCAACTGGACCATACTCTAAACTACCCTGCTCCACGACGATTGCTTTGATATGCTTCTGGCCTAAAAGAGCGCCAAAACCATGCCGGTCAAGAGGTTTTTCTTCATGGAAAACGCTGGCGAAGACCACCCCATTCTCTCCAGCTGGTCCTATACTTAAGACTGTAGAAGGGGTCTCAGTCTCTAGAGCTTGGCTGGTTTCATGTGTTAATTTGCCTAATAGTCGTTCACAAGGGTTAAACTCAACCGTATGTGAATTTATGTGTAACACCATCGGGCGTCTGGCGATTCCAACTAAAACTATGGCCTGCCACCCAGAGGAAACTAACATATGTGCAAATTCAGTTACACTTGTAGAACTTTCTATTAAGCCAGTTGCTTGAGATCTGCCAACCAAAGAAAGAGTATTCGAACACGGTACTTTTGATCCGGCAAGAGCCCCGCTGACAAAGCAGAAAGGCTCTTCCTCGGGCGCGTGTAAAGAGCATAGATATAATCCAAGGGCTTGCCCTCCAAGATATTTTTCAGAAACAGACTGCGGAATTAATCGGACATCCCACTGTTCCGCCGCTACATCAATAACTACATATTGTCGCTGGCCACCTATCTTTTGCATTACAACCCCTTATACCACCCAATTTATATAAGCCTGTACCAGATGTCAATTATAACTCTCTTTTACATCTAAGTACATGCGCCGGCCTTGGATCATCCTCTTGCAGAATAGTTATACCGACATTAGAATGGTCTAAGGAGATAAAGCATGGGCGCGCATTCAATTTCTCGGAGATTAACATCACTCTGTACAACGCTCTCTGTCGTTTCACAGATTGATCCTTTGGTCAAAGCTGAGATGGAATTGATTCCAGAAGGAATGAGAATAGAATTTCTCATCCCCCTGCCTGCCTCGCTAAGCTCCTTCATCTTTATGAAACAAGATTATAGTTTTGTACCAATACGAGAACCAGAAAATAAGCCCTCCATTGTTACCTTTCAAATTCTTACCGTAAAAACAGCACAGCAACTATTTGCCGGTAGAGAAAATCTCTTATACGCAATTAGCAAAGAAGATATTACCGTAAAGGGGCCCTCCTCCATCACCTTAGCGATAGTACGGACTCTACAATTAAGCTTCCCCTATACAGTGGGGCTTAGGAAAACTCGCGTCCTCGTTCCCTCCTTCACTCGCCCTATAAATTTACGACACAGGCAGATTACATATTACTTCTTAAAGATTTTCATGAATAAAAAGAGGCATCCTGTTGAAAAAATCACTTGAAAATAACTTTGAATTCCAAATTCAAACCCAACTTGTAATTGGGCGAGATGTTTTAACACATATTATGAAGTTTTTAACTATGCAGGGACTCTTGCAACCGCTTTGGATATTTCAAGAAGCATCTGCTAACACTAGAACCGTCCAAAAGATTCTCAAAAAAACATTTCATCAACTCCCCAGTGAGACCGTAACGCTATCACCCGCAATTTCAGATGATGAAGTTCTATCATTGGCTAATCGCTTTGCTAAGGGATCTTACGATTGCATCATCGTTGCAGGAGATTCAGAGGCAATAGATTGTGCTAAAATGATTACACTTTTGGGACACTATACAGATCAAACTACCATTGCTGATAGGTTGAATTCACTATCTGAAGAGGCCGCACTACAACCATTGCCCCTTGTTGTTATCCCATCAGGAACATGTGATGGCAATGAGTGCCAATCAAGATTCACCTATCAGGGGAGAGTGATTGAGAACGCTTATTCTGCCCCAGCAATGGCTATTTTTGATGGCCGCCTTACTACAAAAGCTTCCACCAAAGCATTAGCTAGCACTATGTGTACCTTACTATTACAGGTTTTTACTGCTTTACACACCTCTAAAAATTCGATGATGTTTGCAGTAGCGGAATCTGCACTCTACTATGCCCACCAGACATTGGAAACTATTGTATCAACAGTTGAAAAGCGCCGAAACTGGACCGAAGTAACGCTCTCAGCTGCAACAACGTTGCATGCAGCTGGAGTATGCGCTCAAAATAGAGGAAAATCGACAATTGTGGCTTTCACGGAAGCTCTAGCTATTGAGAATCTAGCTCACAAACATCAAAATGCAGCTGCTGTACTCCCGTATCTACTCTCCGTTATTGAAGAAGAGACTCCCCCATTATATACAGAAATCAAACATATGCTTTCTAACATGGATCCGCAAGAATTTGTACATGCCTGGGTGACGTTATCTGAACCTGGGATAACCGTATCTACTATGCAAGAAACATTTGCCCAAGCACATCAATTTTTAGCACAAGAAAACCACTTACGCGAGATGGAACCCATACTATCACGGATGGATACACTGAGAGGTTCTCTATGAGAATATATAATAACAACACCTTATTTCACCCTGTGCGTACCGTCGTTGGGCAGGAGAAAACAAAAGAACTTCCCACCATCCTTGCCAGCATAGGGTGCCAAAACCCTCTCTATATTGTGAGTCACGCTGCTGAAGCTTCTGGTATTTCTGAATTATTTGAATCGAATTCACCTACCGATTATTATCCTCTTGTCGCCAAAGAGGTAGATACTAATACTATAGCCTCTTTAGTAATTCACTTTAGAAAATACAATCACGATTGTGTGGTAGGGGTAGGAGGAGGAACCGTCCTCGATGTCGCCAAAATAACCCGCCTCCAGCTCTCTCTTTCCTCATGTGACCTTGAGCAGCTTGAAGGGACTTCTTCTAGACTGCCAGAAAAAAGTATCCCTCTTATATTAATACCCACTATCATAGGTTCAAGCAGTGGCGCAACCAAGACGGCCTACCTTCGTAAAGCACATTCTGAGGGCTTTATGTATTTTAGCCAACGGCTCCTGTATCCTGACGTTACTATCCTTGACACTAAAGTCTCCAGAACGGTAGGAGGAACGCAAACAGTGCTAAGTGTGGCGACTATAGTGACAAGAGCTGTTGAATCCCTCACGAGTAACCTCGCTTCACCCTTAACAGATGCTTATGCACGACAATCAATCCGATTAGTAGTACAGCATGCCTTACGAGTTGTTAATTTTCCTCACGATGCAGAAGCAAGATTGCATCTTGCCATCGCTTCACAACTTACAGGAATGGCAACTTCTCACACGGGAGCAGCATTAGCACATGCCATATCGGTGGCAGTTGCACAAACTACACCCATCTCTTACGCACAGTGTATGTTTATAGTTCTCCCCCATGCTTTACACTTCAACCTTACAGGAAACGAATCTGCTCTCATAGAAATAAAAGCTTGTATAACTGGAGAGCATTCTCTATCGAACGAAAAAGATGAAGCAGAAGCTCTTGCTGCAATCACCACAATCTGTGACTTCCTCTATTCACTCACATCTTCGCTTCCACAAGCTATCCCCTTGCGCCTCTATGACGCATCAAAGGCTCTGCACCCTAACCAACTGGGACAAATAGCATATATAGTGTATGGTTCCTTAGACACCCTCACTAGCAAGCAAAGGCCTACTTTGCAAGATATTGGGCGGGTGCTAGAAGCAGCCTACTGGGGATATCCCTTAGATCGTAACCATGGCCTGCAGAAAAAATGACCCAAAAGGATTGTAATATGGATCGTTCTATTGCATTAACCTACAAAGGAAAAACTATTCGAATCGCCACCGGAACACGTGTCGAAGAACTTGTGGTAGATATTCTTAAGCTCGAAACAAAGTCTCCAACTTATACTGAAAATCCTATTGTTGGATTACGAATGAATAATGAAGTCCTCTCTTTTGAAGCTAAGCTCACTGTCGATGCAGAAGTTGTGCCAGTATACTTGTTTTCAGATATTGGGAAACGAATGTATCGTCATACTCTGAGCTACGTGCTCACCTATGCCAGTGAAATATTATTTCCAGATCGAAGAATCGTTATTGGTCATGCGCTTGGAGATGGCTTTTACTTCGCCTATGATGGTAAATATTCGCTTGATAAAGAAGACGTCACCCAACTCATACAAAAAATGCAGGAATTAGTACAGGCTGATATAGCTATTAGATTACAAATTACTGCTTATAACACGGCAATAAAACATTTTAAAGATAAGGGTTACTCAGCAACCTCTCTGCTGCTAGCCTATCGTAACGACCCTAAACTACAACTCTATCGCTGTAATGATTTCTTAGATATTACCTATGAGCCTTTGTTACCCTCCACCAAATTACTAGCGGTCTGGGAACTACGCCCCTATGGAGAAAGAGGGATGTTGTTACGCTTCCCCCTTTCCAATAATTTCCTACAGCTGGCCCCCTTCAAAGATAACCCTCTCCTCTTTTCAATCTTCCGTGAATACAAGGACTGGGGCAGAGTTTTAAAGGTTGATTGTTTAGGCGCCATGAACCGAATCTGCGGTTCAAATGAGATATTCAACTTTATCCGTATGAATGAAGATCTTCATCACCGTAAGATATCTCGTGTTGCCGATATGATTAACGAAAAGCAATCAGTAAAGGTAGTCTTCATTGCCGGCCCCTCTTCATCGGGTAAAACAACTTTTTCACTTCGCTTAGCTATCCAATTGCGATTATTAGGGTACAACCCAATCCAGATATCTTTAGATAATTACTATCTATCTAAATCTCTCGCACCGAAAGATGCCAAAGGAAAGCCCGATTTAGAGGCTCTGGAAGCTCTCGATCTTGATCTATTCCGTGAAAATTTGAGAGATCTCTATGCTGGTGAAGAGGTTGAGTTACCAAAGTTTGACTTCAAAGACGATGGTCGACGTTATTTTCAAGGCGACAAAATAAGTTTGTCCAAAAATACGGTATTGGTCATTGAGGGTATTCACGGGTTGAACCCCACGTTAATTCCCGATCTTGATCCTAAGACTATTTTTAAAATTTACATTTCGGCCCTTACTCAGTTGAACCTCGATGATCACAACCGAATATCAACGACAGACAACCGCATTCTCCGCCGCATCGTACGTGATAACAGAACACGCAGTACAACAGCTCAAATGACGCTGGAAATGTGGCCTTCAGTAGAACGGGGAGAGACTCTACACATTTTCCCCTATCAGAACCAGGCCGATGTGATGGTTAATTCAGCGTTAGAATACGAATTGGCAATCTTGAAGCTTTATGCGGAGCCACTCTTAAAAACAGTAAAGCCGGAAGCTTATGAAGCCTATCCGACTGCTAGGCGTCTGTTACGGTTTTTAGAGAATGTGTACCCTATTCCCTCTAACCGAGTTCCAAGTGATTCACTGCTACGCGAATTTATCGGCGGCAGCGAATTCCACTTGGAGTGTTACTACTGAAATTATACGTTATAGATGTGTTTATACTCATCAAATAAGAGCTGGACTTTAAATTGGCATTTACCACAGACAGTACCATATTCGGTAATTTCACGTAGTTTGTCTAACGTGGGGGCTTGTTTTGTCTTTACCAATTCTTCAATTTGTTGATCGGTAATGTTCTTACACTCACAAACAACTTTTGCTACCAGCTTACGGTACGGATTCTCCCGCCCCTGTTTCTCCAGATAGTCATCAATAGCTGCACGTAGTGCTTTATCGCCCAGTACTGAGCAGTGAAACTTGTGCTTCGGCAAACCACCGAGCTTATCTGTAATCATCACTGGTGTGAGCTTATAAGCCTCTTCAATGGTCATGCCTATAACCATTTCTGACATGACTGAAGTACTGGCAATAGCACTAGCACACCCATAGGTCTGCCATTTCAAGTCGCTTATCTGGTCATCTTTGATTTGTATTCCAACCTTCATTTGATCCCCACAGGCCATAGACCCAACGAGACCGACGCCTTCGGCTTCAAAGGTGTCATCTTCCCATACATTCCGAGGATTCATGAAGTGATCTTTAACTGTATCTGTATATACCCAAAGAGGTGAATTAGTATTCATCTTATTGATATCTCCCTTAGTCGACGAATAATCGACGGCATTTTTTCTAAAACATAATTAATATCTGATTCTGTATTATAACGACCGAGGCTAAAGCGTATAGACCCATGCGCCAATTCAATATCGAGCCCGCCGGCAAGAAGAACATACGAAGGTTCAAGAGATCCCGTCGCACAGGCTGAACCTGTTGAGACTGCAATACCCTCAAAGTCTAGCATCAAGAGGATCGATTCCCCTTCAGCTCCAGCAAAAGAGGCGTTGAGTGTCCCTGGTAAACATGAGGTAGGGTGCCCATTCACGACCACATTTGGAATAGTCGCTTGGAGCCCTGTTCGAAGTTTTTCCCGTAAAAACCATAGATCTTTACGTTCCTGAACACTCGTTTCATACACTAAATCAGCGGCTCGGCCCATCCCAATAATTGCTGCTGTATTATAAGTCCCAGCTCGTTTTCCATCTTCTTGATGACCACCTTTTACAAAGGTTTTAAAAGGAGCTCCTTTACGGATATATAATGCACCAACACCTTTTGGTCCATAAAACTTATGCCCTGACAAACTCAGGTAATCTACGCCCCATTGACGGACATCTGTGTCCATCTTTCCTATTGCTTGAACCGCATCGGTATGCACCAAGGCTCCAGCAGCATGGGCTATGTTAGTGATCGCTTCGATCTCTTGTATCGTCCCAGTCTCATTGTTACCCGCCATAATCGAGACAAGGAGAACATCATCACCCATCAACTCCTTGAACGAGTTAATATCGAGTTTACCCGTTGCATCAACTTTCGCATAATCAACATGATACCCTTTCGTCTCCAAATATTGGCAGGTTTCAATAACGGCAGGATGTTCAATAGTTGAGGTAACAATTCGGTTGCGTTTAGAACCCTCATCTATCATATCGCGGGCTAACGCAAATACGGTATTATCCGATTCAGAGCCCCCACTTGTAAATATTACCTCATGTGGATGGGCACCAATTATTCGGGCAACGCTGGCACGTGCCCCCTCTATAGCAACTAACGACTCTCGCCCCGCGCTATGCATGCTTGAAGCATTCCCATAGAGGGAATAACTCTCTTGCATAACCTGGATCACTTCTGGGGCCATTTGTGTCGTAGCATTATTATCTAAATATATTGTTTTCATTTACCTTCTCTCTAAGAAAAATACGGAGGCTTAGCTCCACAGTCAAGTCATTACAGTGAATTGAGAGAGGCAGAGGAGTCTTCATCGTCAGCAGCTCCGAGGCTATTACGCGCAAACCGGATGTGACGAGGAATCGCGAAACGTAAATGGTGGGAACGTGCCCATTGAACATACGCACAAGTCTCGGGCAAATACGAGGCAAACATAGCTCTAAAACGGGTAATACGTCGACAACGTGAATTCCGTTCTAAACGCTCTAGATATATAGTACATTGGTGAGTCTTGGGATCATAGTATTCACAGTAAGCGTCAAGATTATATATAACTTGAGAGCCTATAATAACCTTCTCATGACAGCAAAGGCCGCAACGAGAACATTTTTCTTCCCAAGTTGAAGAGATTCCCTTCATTACCTTAAACTCCTTCTTGCAATTGAGTTAAGGTTTTTGCAGTTGGTCTATCCACAACTGGATGCACAACCAAAGGGGTTACTGAAATAAACCCCTCACTCAATAGAAGATAATCGGCTTTAGCATTAGCATGTCGTAATTCAGGCGGAACTTCATGACGGAGTGAAAAGGTCACTTCATCGCCAATAGCCACGCCGTTAGCATCATCACCATAGGCCAGTCCTATTTTTGATGAAGAGACATCGTATGAGGTCGACTTCTTGGTTGAACTGCTTTCAACAAGATCAAAATAATCCAGTTGGCCAACTTCACCGACCCTCCACTGGCCATTAGGGACAGGAGGAACATTAATATTCAAGATAACTTCATGATTACATAACGGAACTAAATGCTCTAAATTTTCAGCTAAAAATGTAGCGGCTTCCTTAAAAGGAAACCTGCCAGTTTCACGATCTTTGCGTGCAGAAATGGCAATGGCAGGAAAGCCTCTAAGAGCGGCCTCACTAGCTGCTCCAACTGTCCCAGAATAGAGGATATCGGTACTTGCATTATAGCCATGATTAATCCCTGAAATAACCACATCAGGTACAACTGGAACAGCTTTACCACCGAGACCATAGAGGATGCAGTCTGCGGGGGTCCCACTGCAGTGATAATGCTTAGCATCATATCGAACAAAACGGACTTTACCCTGAAACGTCATAGCATGGGATTGAGCACTGCGTTCATCACTGGGGGCACACAACCACACCTCGTGACCAGCTTCAGCAAGCACTGTTTCTAATATAGTAATTCCATCGGCTTGGTAACCATCATCATTTGTTATTAGTATAATCATTAGCGATATGAGTGTATCTTATGTCCCTCTACTGGATTATAGGGTTTCCAGATAGGTTTAAAACCAAAGATATGCTCGTATTCCTCCATTCGGGTAATATACAGAGCAATGGATTCTCGTGAAAGCAATACAAGGATGGTTCCGCTTGAACCGGTGGTAATCATCGTCGCTCCAAGGCAACCATGTAACTCGGTTGCACGTTTGGTCAGCCAATCGATTTCCGGACAGGTAACCTCGAAAACATCTCGTAATCCTGCCTGCACCCTGCTCAGAACCCTACCATACATCACCATATCTTTTTGTGCAAGCAGACGGGCTCCTTCCTTTGCTAATTTGCTTTCAGCTAACACATACAGGCAGATTCTCTTTTCTTCTTCACTAAGCAACCCAATCGATTCCTTAATATCCTGCTCTGAAATATCTCGAATTAATCCTGAAGGAAACACTTCTCGCAAACGTGCAAAAGCTAATTTACTCTCTTTGCGTCGAATAGATAATTCCTCCCGTAAAGCATGCGGAGAAATCCGGCTCTCTACGATTAATGCCACAATTGATTCATCTAAGTTATCATAGGGAATTCGCTCAAAAGTAAGATGCTGAATATCGTAGAGTAATAAGGAATCAGGGCGAACTTGCAACATAGCTAGAAACATAACTAAACGACAATCTTCATTGGCAAATGTAGAGAGGGCTGAATAGCCAATCGCCGCACAATCCTCAACTGTTAAAGGGTGATCATGTAATTCACACAGAGCAAGGGTTACCCCCAACGCTATAGCTGAGTTCACCATGGGGCCATCTTTGGAGAGTAGATTCCCAGAGAGCGTCAGATTAAAAGCCTGTGTGGCAAACCCGCGTCCATTAAGAACCGAGACTATCCCTTTTACAAAATTAGCCCAGCGATCTTCACGCCTAAATTTAATGTTTTGTATATTAAACCGTTTTCGGTCTTTCATCGGAGCCATAAATAGACGCACACTTTGATCCGTGCGTGGAGAAATGGCTACTTTCAAAACAACGGGAGCAGCTCCGCACAGTGTGAAGCCTTTGCAATAATCGGCAAATTCTCCCAAAAACGTATACACACCAGGCACTGTCACCACAAGTTTGGCTTTTTCTTCGTGTTCAAGTTGATGGAGTTCCGTTATCTGTTTCATATGTTCCTTTATGTCGTAATATTAGGCCATCAACCTGTAGAATGCAATAAAAAACCGCTTCGGTCAACGAAGCGGCTAATTTCCGGACAACCAATTTTAAAATCTTTATTTATCGGAAAGACCGTATCTCTTCTTAAAGCGTTCTACGCGACCAGTTGTATCAACCAGCTTCTGAGTACCGGTAAAAAATGGGTGACAAGCACTGCAAATTTCAATATCAAGATTTTTAACGGTAGATTTAGTAGTAAATACATTCCCGCAAGCGCAGGTAACCTCTGTTAATTCATATTTGGGATGAATACCCTTTTTCATGTCTATGCCTCCAATGCCTATACTGCTACCTTCTGCTACGGTTATACCTTGACAGAAGGATGACTTCTATTTGTTCGTCCCGTTACACTGCTCCAGTGTTCATGGAACGTAAAAACGCTTCATTATTCTTTGTTTTCTTCATTTTGTCAATGAGCAGCTCTGTCATTTCAATATCTTCCATCGGATTGATTGCATTTCGGAGTGCCCAAATCTTGGCAGTCTCTTCTTGTGTTAACAATAAGTCTTCACGTCTTGTCCCCGATTTCTTGATATTAATAGCTGGGTACAGCCTTCTTTCGGCCATTCTACGGTCTAAGACTATCTCATTGTTTCCAGTTCCTTTGAACTCTTCAAAGATTACTTCGTCCATACGTGACCCTGTCTCAATCAAAGCTGATGCGATAATAGTAAGACTACCACCATGCTCAATATTACGGGCAGCACCCAGAAAGCGTTTAGGCTTGTGGAGCGCGTTTGAATCGACACCACCCGAAAGAATTTTACCAGAAGCGGGGACCGTTTGGTTGTAGGCACGGGCAAGTCGCGTAATATTATCTAGTAGAATAACAACATCGCGTTTATGTTCAACCAACCGTTTTGCTTTTTCAAGTACCATTTCAGCAACAGCAACGTGCCGTGTGGCCTGTTCATCAAACGTTGACGCAATGACTTCACCTTTAACAGTACGTCGCATATCAGTAACTTCTTCTGGTCGTTCATCAATAAGCAACACCATGAGAAATATTTCTGGATGATTGGTAGAAATAGCATTCGCAATCTTCTGCATCAGAATAGTTTTACCTGCCCGTGGAGGTGATACGATAAGACCTCGTTGCCCTTTCCCTATCGGACTGAATAAATTGATAATTCGCGTAGAAATATCACCTTCTTCCGTCTCAAGATTTAATCGAGAATCGGGATATAAGGGGGTAAGTGAATCAAAATTAGCACGTGTACGGGCAACATCAGGTGCATCAAAGTTAATCGTATGTACTTTAATCATTGCAAAATAGCGTTCAGCATCACGTGGCGGTCTAATTTGACCTTCCACGGTATCACCTGTTTTCAAACTTAACATCTTAATCTGCGAAATAGATACATAGATATCTTCTGGTCCACTAATATAATTATTCTGTGGGGAACGGAGAAAACCATATCCATCAGGAAGTACTTCCAAGGCCCCGTAAGCCATGATCACTCCCCCTTGCGCAGCATGTGATTTTAAAATTTCAACAATAAGTTCCTGTCGTTTTAAATCGAGCATAACTTCTTTATTAATATTAAAATCCATGGCCCGTTGCCGCAATGCTGGCAACGTCATGACGGTGAGATCATTAACTGTCAATCGTGACGCTTGAGGATCTTCCACATAAATCTCTACTGGGGTATCTTCGACGTGGGCAACCGAGCGATTACTCTGACGGTTTTGATAATTATTTTTTTGATGATTTGGTTTTTGTCGTCCACCTTGTTTATTACTCTGCTGGTGGTTTCTGGGAGTCTGCTGGCGGGAAGGATAAGAACTAGCGGCGCTTCTCGATGGTGTTTTCGGTTGTGTAGAAGCCACCGGAGTCGGTTCTACAGGTTTCGGTACAACCGTTTTCTTTGCATCCTTCTCTTCCGCTTCTTTTGCCTTCCGAGGAGGACGTCCCCGTTTTTTTGGTGCTGGCTTGGTACTTGGATCTCCTTTAGGAGTCTCTCCAACAATCGGTTCTTTCGAGGCTGGCTCAGCCTGTTTCACCTTAACCACGACCTGAGCTGCAGGATCCTCCGCACGGCGGCGTACGACACGCTTAGGTGTCTTCTGCCCCCCTAATGTCTCTGCTCCCTGTTCAGGAGTAGGCGCGAATAAATCGGGCCCATTTTCATATTCTGATGTCATTATTAATCTCCAAAGAATCGAATTCACACGTAGGTGAAATGATATATACATTATCTTTTTGTATGATTTCGCAGGAGCTTTTTTTATATGGGTAGGTAAAAAGCAATCCCACGTGATACTCTAAATATATTGCCACGTGCCGACGATGTCAAGCAAATCAGCCCCTTTAAGGTAGAAATAACTAAGCAAGATCGCCGCTAAGGCCGCTCGTCGACGCACTGACGCTCTTCCATAAGAGCTAAATTTTAACTTAACTGCAACCGAAGGTGCTGTAGATGAGGAAAAACCAAACCATACTGTTCCTACCGGTTTCTCCTCTGTTCCTCCACCCCTCCCGGCAATACCGGAAACCGAAACAGAAAAGTTGGCCTGTGCCAGACGCAATAATCCTTGTGCCATCTCAATCACCGTCTCACCTGATACAGCTCCATGTTCTTCAAGGGTTTTAGCAGCAACTCCCAGCACATGCTCTTTGGCCTCATTGGCATAGGAGACCACACCTCCCCAAAACCAAGTTGAGCTCCCATCTGAGTCGGTCATCAATTTACTCACCAACCCTCCAGTACAAGACTCTGCGCAAACCATCTGAATCTCGTGTTGCACCAAGAAGTCGCTTAACAAGTCGGCGCCCTCGATATCTCCCGTCACCAGAAGTCCAAACCCAAGCTTTTTGCCGATATTCTGAGCCATCTCCTGCCGAGAATCTTCTGTTCCTCCATGCAGGTATAGGCTAATTCGGTGTTCTTGCACACGAGTTCCCCACTGAATACCATCGACAACACTTTCACCACACACTTCTTCCAGTTTTGATTCCGGTGTAAGAAAACAAGAATATTCACTTACTTCGGTATCATCGTGTCCCGATAATTGGGTCAGCTCAGGTAAAATACGACGATAGAACATCTCATGCATTTCAACAGGTGGTCCGGGCATTGCATAACAGAGCACAGATTTTGATTCAGAAGTAATAATCTCACCCCAAAATCCTGGAGCTGTCCCTTTAGGATTTTCAATTACTGTAAAACCCTCAGGGAAGCAAACCTGCCGCTGATTCGCCCCATATATTCGATTTCCTATCCGTGTATAGAGTTCTGTAAAAGCACTTGCATCCTGCACTAAGTCTACACCCGCTAGCTTAGCAACTACATTACGGGTCATATCATCGCTGGTAGGGCCTAACCCACCGGTCAGCAAAATGATATCTGAATCTTCTATTGCTTGACGCAACATGGGTTCAATTGAGCCATCATCAGGAACGATTACAATGCGGTTTATATGATAGCCAATAATGCTCAACTCTCGAGCAAGTAGTTGACCATGCGAATCGGCAATAATGCCTCTGGTAATTTCAGTTCCAATCAGAAAGACAGAAACCGTAACATACCTACGAGTCATACTACCGTTCCTTCTTCCAATTTACGAACTGCACCACTGCGCCAATCAACAAAAGAGCTGCTACGATGTATGAAATGACTTGCACTCCAGCATCGTCATGTTTGGTATAGATGGTGTCGCTATCTCCAGTATACACCGGAACATCATATATGTGCCAGCCTTTGGTAAAGGGCTCCATAGGATCAACTATGCTACCAGTTGGTAAAATAACCGCCGTCATTCCTGAGTTTGTTCCTCGTACTGTCGATTTCCGTGTCTCAATTGAACGAAAAACAGCCATCGCGAGGTGTTGCATCTCAGCAGAAACAGCTCCCGACCAACTATCGTTAGTCATGTTCACTATCACGTCGGCTCCATTACGGACAAAATCGGCAGTCAAATAACCATAGACATCTTCAAAGCAGATAGGAGTTGAAAATCTCACTCCTTCAGCTGTTTCAAAGACAACAGGATCATATCCTGTTTCCCACCAATTATAATCATTAGCTAGCAAGAGGTTATATAACCAAGGCAGCTGTTTTTCATAGGGGAAATGCTCGGTGAAAGGGACTAAGTGTTGTTTGCGATACGTTTTTTTTATTTCACCATCTTCAAACATAATGACGGTATTGTAATCTTTTCTATTCCACGAACCATCAGGTCTTAAGGGTGGCAAATTTTCATCATCGAGAACCCCTTCAGGATTCCCAGTGAGCAGTGGTACCGGTAGAGACTTTCCAAAATCAACAAACTCATCAACCAATATTGCTGTCGCCTCATCTGTTTTATAGGTTGTATGCCAATGCACCGAAGGTACAAATGCAGTCTCCGACCAAAGAATCATATCTGGGTCGGCTTGGAGAGCTTGTAAGCTCATCGTCCGCAGGTTATTAAAATTTCGTTTATAGGTAGTATATCCACCTTTCCAAGAATCTGCGCTATGTTGGACTGTCGCAACCCGCCAATTAAGGTCAGGCTCCTTCGTCCGCCACGAAGAGAGGGTGACAAATCCAAATATAAACACAAAAGCGAGAAGAGCTACGTATCCTACTACGATTGGCAGATAAGACTTTACTACTTGTAAAAGGGGTGCCCTTTTACCAGTAAATTGATCCGCTACATAACGCCCCAAAAAGGCTTGTGGAAGAATCATTACAAACGTAATTCCCCATATACCTGAAAATTCAGCAATCTGAATAAAGGGGAGGTATTCATAAGTAGCGTAAGCTAATGTGCCATAGGGGTATCCTGCAAACCAAGATTGGCTCAAGTAGGCGTATGCAATCCAGATAAGTGACTGTACAAAAAAGCCATATCGTTTAAACCAACGATCGCCAGCCTTCAAAGCTAGAAAAAGCATCACCATCTCTCCACCCTTAATTACGGGGACCAGCAAGATAGCAAGCGGGTGAAAAGTGGTGAGCCAATAGTTAAAACAAGCATAAAAGGCAAAACCAAATAAAAAGCCATAAAAAGGAATGGCTTTCCATGTCGTATGCCTAATGATGGAAAACAACGGAATCAATGCAAAAAAAGCAATTGCACCGAATCCTTTATCCGATAGAAACCCTGGAAACGCCAAAGAATATATACATGCTATAACAATAAGCAATAAAATTTCTAGGCCGTAGGTCCCAAAGCCCCTTTTTCGAGTTAAATCCACAACCTTTTTTACTTATCGCCTTCGTGCTCTCGAAGGTCCCAAACAGAATCTTTCAATTCTTTACCAGGTCTAAAAATCGCCACGCCATGTGTTTCAACTGCGACGATCTCCCCAGTTTTAGGATTGCGAGCTCTTTCACGGCCTTTTCTGGTTCGAACTTCAAACGTACCAAATCCACGCAGTTCAATAACTCGATCCTCTTCCAAACCACGTTTAATTTCCTCAAAAAACTCGTCTACAACACAATGTACGTCAGGACGATTAAGATCGAGTTTCGTCTGGATATTATCAATTATCTCAGCTTTTGTTAATTTATTATTTGCCATGGACCTACTCCTTATATAATAAAAATTACCAGTACAATTACTCAGCTTTATTTAAAGCGTTAAATTGCGCATGCAGTCGTGATTTTTTCCTAGAAACTGTATTGCTATGGTAAACACCCTTGCTACCAGTTGTATCAATCAGCTTGATAGCTATATCAAACTTTTCTTTTGCTAGCTCTTTATCATTTGCTTGTGCCGCAAGCTGAAACTTCTTAACTGCAGTGCGGACAGCACTTTTAGCTTCTCGGTTTCTTAGTCTTCTTGACTCATTTTGGCGCTCTCTTTTAGCAGCCGAGCTGTTTTTCAACACGTATCACCTCCAAAGGTTTTCAATTATATAAGTTCAAGGGAATTATTTGTATCTCTGAACCAACGACTACAAAAAATACCATACTCTGTAATCTCGGTCAAGACAATACTTTGTATCAGTTTGATTGAAGTTCGTCTAGATACTCGCGGGTAATTTCCCACCGAGATGTTTCATCATTATGATAAACTGCGGAAAAAGGAATTGTTACATGCCTCCCCTCAGCTCCAATGAGCGAAATCTTACGGGATAAAATATTGACATCAACTATTTTCATCAATTCATGCTCTATTTTAAGCCGACTACCTTCTTGAGGTAGCTTCCTCTTTTCTTCATAATAAAAATCATATTCATAGGAGAGGCAACAAAGTAGTCTACCGCAAGGACCAGAAATTTTAGTTGAATTCAACGACAAATTCTGCTCTTTTGCCATCTTGATAGAAACCGGATTTAACTTATCGGTAATAGCATGACAACAAAAATCTCTTCCACAAACGGCCAGTCCACCTAAAAGTCTCGATTCATCTCGAACACCAATCTGGCGTAATTCAATGCGGATCCTAAAAACAGAAACTAAATCTTTCACTAATTCTCTAAAATCTACGCGACTGGCAGCCGTAAAAAAGAAAATTATTTTAGGTTCGCCGAACAGATAATGAGCAGAAACTAACTTCATGTCAAGACCGTGAGCCTGCACCTTTTCGCGACATAATATTAAAGCTTCCTCTTCCATCTCACTAAGCTCAGCAAAGCGAGAGTGATCGGCAGGTGTTGCTACGCTCTCGATCCAGTCAATATCACCAGAAATCTTAACAGGAGTATCAATAGTATGCATCAACTCTTTCTGTAGCTCGGGTTCTTTATAGGGCATCTCAGGCTCTATTATCATTGGCTCTTCATTGATCCCTAAGTCTTCAGGGTTGCCAGCAGCTAGCAGGTCATCTTCAGGATGAGGAAATGATTCACCATGTAGACAAGCTCCATGACACTGGGTTGAACCTGGCTCGTACCGCTCCATAGCTTTGGCTGAACCAACCACAACCCCATAATCCAAACCATAACGAGAGGGGGCTATTACATGCATACCTCTGGCAAGAGGTTCTTCTGAGGCGCTGACTGACAATTCATTAGAAGAAGGATTTTTGATTAAATATATATAGCCCATTTCAGGCCTTTGCGTCTGTTTGTTTGACTCAACCGCTCTGGGGCCTTTATTAGCTGTCGTTCGATCTTTTTTCATACATATTCCTATCTGCTTTAATAGAAAAGCATTATTAACTCTTTAATGCAGTCCAAATTATCATGAAGCACTATAATTGTCAAATATAATTCTGTGTAACTAAAGAGAATCAGGTAATATGGTAGAAACTCTCAAGAAGAAAATACCTAGACTCATACTATCAAGGATTTGTATTTCACACCACGTAAAGTTACAGGAAAATATAATCAACCTTGACGGCTACATAGGTTCGTGCTATCTTCAATTATAGTCTTTTGAAGACATATCTCTTATCAACATCAGGAAAAAACATGCAATTATTTGATACTCATGCCCATATCGGCCTGATACATGAAGACCAGATGGAGCAATTGCTCATCGTACAACTCGCTAAAAGAAAATCCGTCAAGCATATTCTTAGCATATGTAATAGTCTCCATGACTTCGAAGTAGTGTACGATAATTTAAAAACAGCTACTGGCGTATATCACGCTGTAGGAGTCTCCCCCTCTGAAGTAACTAACCCAGGTTTGAATTGGGAACAGCGATTACAAGCTTTTGCTAAACGAGAAAGGGTTATTGCTCTTGGGGAAACAGGTCTCGATTACTACCGAAATTTTGGTGATAAAAATTCACAGGTGGAGCTTTTTATTCGTCAATTAGATATTGCTAAGAGCCTAGATCTCCCTGTCGTTATCCATAATCGAGAAGCAGGACGAGATATTTTAGATATTTTACAAAGTCGCATAGGTGAAAAAGGTGGTATTTTCCACTGTTATTCCGAAGACTGGTTATTTGCCATGGAAGCCTTGGATCTCCCCATGTACTTCTCCTTCGCAGGCAATATCACCTATAGGAATGTTCGCCACCTACATGAAACAATTGCGAACTTGCCATTAGATCGCATTCTCATCGAATCAGAAAGTCCCTTTATGGTTCCTTCTGCTTATAAAGGCAAACGGAACAAACCGGCATATTTAATTGAAACCGCTCAAGCCGTAGCTGATATTAAAGAATTACCTTTAGAAGAGACGGCTCAAGTGTTATTTGAAAATAGCCTTCGAGCTTTCCACCTTACGGAGAATGCATAGAGTATATGACCAAGCACAAATCTCTGTACCACCCCATTGATATCGGCAGTGTCCATATCAATGGGAATTTGTTTTTAGCCCCTTTAGCCGGCTATACCGATCGGGCTTTCCGAGCTATTTGCAAAGAATGGGGAGCCTCCCTTACCTATACAGAAATGGTAAGTGCGGAAGGGTTAGCCCGTGGCAGTAGCAATACTGAAGATCTTTTGAAACGAGCCTCTAATGAACAACAACTGGCTGCTCAAATTTTCATGCCCGATGCTTCTGTGACACAACGCAGTCTCGATCGTCTCCTCCAATTCGATCCCACGGTTATCGATATTAACTGCGGATGCCCCGTTCCTAAAGTAGTTAAGACAGGGGCCGGTTCAACCCTCCTCCGTTTCCCAGATAAGATATATGAAATAGTTCGTACTATTACCCAACATACGGCAACTCCTGTTTCAGTGAAAATACGACTAGGATGGGATACATCTTCCATCAACTATCATGAAACGACCGATGCCGCCCTCTCTGCGGGCGCGAAAATGATAACAATGCATGCTCGTACAAAAACTATGGGTTATAGCGGTATCGCCGATTGGTCGGCCCTGACAGATTTAAAACAGTATGTCCAAACACGCGCACCAGAAGTGCCAGTTTTCGGTTCAGGCGATTTATTCAGCGCCCAAGCCGCTAAAGAGATGTTGGAACAAACTGGAGTAAATGGAGTTATGTTTGCTCGGGGAGCCATGGGCAACCCATTCATTTTTTCTGACACCCACCATCTATTAACTACCGGAGAGGCTCCCCTCCCTATTTCACTGGATCAGCGCATAGAGACACTCCGTTCTCATCTCTATCGTCTCGGAGAGGACCGTGGAGAGGCGCTAGCCTGTCGAGAGATGCGTAAGCATGCATCAGCCTATTTCAAAGGAATCCCTTACGCTGCGAGAGCTAAACAAGCACTTGTCCAATCCACAACCTATGCACAATATGAAGAAGTTTTTGAAGCTATAAGAGGCGAGGAATTTCTCGCATAATCTGACAAGAGTTGACGTTATCATTCGATACATGCTAGCTTGACTATGCTATTGAGAGGAGAAATCATGAGAATTCTTGTATTGGGTTCCGGTGCAAAAGACCATGCTATGGCTTGGATGTTTTCCCAAAGCAAACTTGTTGATGGATTATTCGTTGCACAAGGAAATGTGGGGACAGCCTCTCTTGCTGAAAATCTACCTGAGGTTGACCCATCATCTCCAGAATCCGTCTATGCCGCTTGTTTGAAACACGACATTAATTTTGTATTTATTGGTACTGAAGCTCCATTATTTACGGGAGTTATTGATTATCTAATCAATCGGGGGATTGATACCTTTGGAGCGCCCGGCAATGCTTTAAAACTTGAGGGTGATCGTTATTTTGCTCGGACATTTACTGCCCGCCACAACATCCCCACCCCGCCGTATAAATTATTTTCAGATGAAAAGTCATTATCACTCTACCTAAAAGAACATACAGGAGAAAAATTTGTTTTAAAACGTAATGCGATGGCTCCCAGTAGAATAATGATTGATTCCAGCGATTATGATGCACTCATGTCATTTGGAAAAGGAATTCTCCAAAACGACAATCTATTGTTAGAAAAACATTTCGAAGGTCTTCCTATTACCATTACCGTTTTTACAGACAACAACGGATATCTCATGTTACCTCTTTGCTCAGAATACACAAAAAGTGAAGAAGGAAATACTGGAGCTCCTACCGGAGGAATGGGATCTATCTGCCCTGTACCACTCCCTAAGCATATACAGAAGCAAATCATTGACCTTATTATCGAACCAACTCTCTACGGGATGCAAGTTGAAGAATTTGCTTATAAGGGTGTGCTCACCTTCAGTGTAATTATAGCTGAGGATGGCCCTGTACTAGTTGATTACCACGTAAGGTTCAATGATCCTGCAACGCAAGTGATTGTTCCCTTAATAAAATCTGATATCATCGACATGTTGAACGCCATGAAAAATAATACAATCAAAGACTTTCAACTGGAAGTTTCCCACAAATCTGCCGTAGCGGTAGTAGTTGCCAGTCAAGGTTATCCTGATAAACCTGAGATTGGCCACGTCGTTGATCCTCTCCCGAATATTATTCGTAACAATCTCCTTTCCACTAAACCTAAGGTGTTCTATGGAGCCGTTATGGAAAAAGAGGGCAAAACCGTGACAACTGGTGGAAGAAATGTGACCATCGTTGGTATCGGGAAGAATATTATCGAAGCTAACCAACAGGCTTACCAATATATCGATACCATTAACTTCAAAGGAGCATGGTATCGTCATGATATTGGAAACAAGTTTTTTGAGAGTTAACTTTTACCATAGATGTACTACTACGTAATGCCTTGGAAAACCAAGGCATTATGTAGTGCTAGACTGCTTTGCTTAAATATCTATTGGAATTATTTCATCCGTAATAATAGGTTCTTCAACTGCCGGCAGGTTCAACAGAATAGGAATTTCATAAGGTTGCAGCCAGACAGATTCATCAGCACCTCCTACTAAGGCAGGCAGGCTGAGAAGCACCATCTTTTGTTGCAAAGGAACTTTGAACTTTACTACCAACTCATGCTCTTCGTAGGCACGATCTGTGTAACGGACAGTTACTTTATGCCTTTGCCCCATCACTTCAGCTTTATCCCTGTCTCGGGGGCCCAGTTCTAGTTCTTCCCCCTTATCCACCTGTACCTCTACAATTGAAAAAGCTGGGTAGATTTTTCCATTGCTCTCTATCTGCTTATTGTCTAAAAGAATGGTATGTTGCTTACCAACAATAAACATAAGCACTCCAATTAAAAGCACTAAAACAATAGCGACGAGCTGAAAAAATCTTTGGCGCGAGAGGTGAAATTTCTTCATACATCCACCTCCTGCATATCTGTTTGATCTTGCGCCAAGAGACGCCCTGTTTTGGTACGTGCTCTCCGCTTACGAATTTCATAGAGGACCAAGGCTAAGGTAATAACTCCGTAGGAGACAAATACGCGGAAGAACTCTCCAAGTTGCGCTTGTCCGATTATGTTCTTACCTGCCATCGGAGATACAATAAACATCAGGTGGAACAAAGTAACCCCAAGGAATACATTTCCGATGCTAGCTCTATTGACGGTTGCACCGCCGACTAATAAAGCTGCAATTGAGAACATTCCAATTTGCATATGAGAGTTATATGTATTGAGAGTTCCCATATTCTGCAAGTAAATAATCATTCCGAAACCAGCTAGGATTGTTGATATTACAACCGAAATAATCCGGGTATGTTCTACTCGGATTCCAGCTTCACGGGCTACTTCCATATCTTGTCCAACTGCACGCATGTCCTGACCTAGTTTAGATTTCTTAAACCAAACTATAAAGAAACAAAGTGCTGCTATCACCAATAACGTCAAAATTGGGATGCTAAGACCAAAAATTTTAATAGCCAAAAGACTATCCATTGACCGCCGGATACCAATTAAGTTGACGGTATTACGGATCCCATATCCTCGTGGCAGTACCAAAGCAGGATTACCGATTTTAATTACCGGGCCCATCCCATACAGAACAATTAATTGATACACACCATTAATAAAAAAGCCGATGATATAGGAGGTGACCATTTCACGGCCCTTAGCCATATTCAGAATCTTTCCACATACCCAACCCAAGAGAGCTGAAATAGGAGTAGAGATTATCATGGCTAAAATCATGCCAGGAATTCCTCCAACACCCCAGTCTGTAATAAAGATGAGGCCGATCTGGCCTGCCATTGCCCCGAGAGTCATTCCAAAATTGAGCCCCATTCCAGCCATAATGGGAATAAGCAAAGCAATAATTAAAAAGCTGTTACGGGCAATTCTTACAATGATTTCCTGACCAAGATAATTTAAAGAGTAACCAGAAAAAGGAATACCAATTGCACAAATAATTAAAAAGAGGATAGGAACAGCATTTTTTTCAAGAATATTGAACAGCTTCTGTCCTTTAGTCTCACGTAACTTACTCATCGGGCTACCTCCGATTTTCTCGTCAATGCATACAAGATCATACCGTTGGAAACCACAATACGAATAACTTCGGACATGTCAGTATGGATAACCGAATTCATCACGGAAGGAGTCATAGTGAGAATTCCTTGGAAAAGAAATGTTCCAACGACGACATTCATTATCGAAGCTTTATTGACCGAAGCACCCCCGATCAAGATAGCTGAGACCGCTGGCAAAGCCATATAAAAGGGACCCATATACAGCTGAATAAAACCAAAACTTTGTTGATAGACTAAAATACCAATGGCACCGAGCCAAGTCGACATGATAACCGACATAGTTCTCGTTCGGTCAATATCAATCCCAGAAGCTCGAGCGAAAACTGGATTAGATCCCACCGCTGTCATAGCCGTTCCGGTCTTGGTATGCAAAAAAGCCCACACTAAAAATGACATGAAGGCAAAGAAGAGAATCATTCCGGTAGGGAACATGAACTTATCCCCAATTCTAAACTGTAGGAAATTATTTAATACGTGTAGATAAAACCCTTCAGTTGAAATCGTTGTCCTTAAACCACTACCAGTATATCCCCACACCATCGTAGGGTGATTATAAGGTAATAATAACCACATCATACACATGAAAGCTACGGAAGAGAAACCCACATATGTGGCAATCATCATCTCTCCGCCCTTTACACGATTAAGAAGCTTCCCATAGCCCCATCCAAACAAAATACCAAAAGGGGTAGCAAGAATTATAGCCATCACAAAGGAGGCTGCTCCTGTATACCCAAACTGAATGGAGAGGGTTCCACCTAACAAGCCGGCTATAATACCGAGAGGTAACCCAAAGTTTAACCCACACCCTGAATGGATCATGGGGACCATAGCTAACACCATAACCCCATTCATACCAAAACGAACTAACGTATCGCTGAGTGAAGTTCCAAGTCGCACTCCCACAAATGGTGCGATGATAAATAAAGACAATAGAAATAGGCCGATAATGATTCGCGGCCAACCGAATGAATTAATAAAATGGCGGACCTTAATCATTGTGACCTCCCGCTCTTAATGCTTCTGGCTCTTTACCAACCATCAACAGTCCGAAATCGGCTGAATCGGCCCTAGATGGGAGAATGCCAGCAAGCCTTCCATCTGTAACTATCGCTATACGGTCACAAATCGATCGTAATTCTTCCAATTCTGAGGAGACCATAACAATAGTTACGCCCATCCGTTCGTTGTAATCACGCAATACTTGAAGAACCAGTGACTTGGCACCGATATCTATACCACGTGTTGGTTCTGAAACGAATAACAATTTTGGTTCTACAGCAAAAGCTTTTGCCAGACAAACCTTCTGTTGGTTTCCCCCAGAAAGCTCTTTAGCCAGTTGGCGATAACTGGTACATTTAATCTCCAAGGACTTAATATATTTTTGAGCGACCTCTTTAATTTCTTTCTCGTTACGCCAATTGATTAACCCACCAAATAACTTTTTCAAGTACTTATCTTGCACTTGCATGGCGGTGAATGAAATATTCCAGTCCAGAGGCTCGTCGAGTAACAATCCGACACCGCGACGATCTTCTGAAACGAAAGCCATCCCTGCATTCAAGAATTTGCGTGGTTGATTCAAAGCAATCGGTTTACCTTCGAATGTGATAGTGCCTCCCGCAGGAAATAACCCCATAGCTCCATTCGGGACACCCAGCTTGCCCTGTCCTGCCAAACCTCCAAATCCTAGGATTTCACCTTTATGAATATCAATTGAAACATCTTTTACTGTCTCTCCGGGCATATCTACCCATAGATTTTCAATTGAAAGGATTACGGGCTGTTTGGCAAAGTCAAAATCTCTTTGGGCAACTTTTGTACCAACATCACGTCCTACCATCCATTTAGCCATCTCAGGAATCGTTAAGCCTTGAGAAGGTACATTCTGTATAATCTTCCCATCCCGCATAACCATAACAGTGTCACAAACATCAATAATTTCTTGCAATCTATGTGAGATAAAAATAATAGCAATATCTTCTTTAGCAAGGTTCCTCATAGCAGAGAGGAGGATGTCGGCTTCTCGTTCAGTAAGAACTGCAGTAGGTTCATCCAAAACTAATAATTTAATCTCACTTTTGCTTAACTCTCTAGCGATTTCAGTAAACTGTTTATATCCCACTGGCATTTCCGAAACTACCATTTCAGGATCTAGATCCACTCCGAGTTTAGAGATTGCAGAAGCTGCTTGTGAATGCATTTTCTCGCGATCAATGCCATCTAGACGATCACCAAAAATTTCAGATGCAAATGTAGGGTTTTTGGGTTCACGATTCAGCAAAATATTCTCAGAAGCCGAAAAATCAGGTAAGAGAGAAAATTCTTGGTGGACCATGCCAATCCCATCGGCTAATGCATCGAATGGTGTCTGATACTGGACATTGCTACCATTCAAGATAATTTCACCACCAAATCCACCAGTCTGATGAATCTCCTCCATGCCAAAGAGAATTTTCATAAGAGTGGTCTTCCCTGCTCCGTTTTCCCCAACTAACCCTAAGATCTCTCCAGGACGCAAACTAAAGTTGATGTCAGTCAACACTTTGTTCCCAAAGAAATCTTTGCTAATATTGCGCATTTCCAGTAACGGCGCGCCGTTAGTTTTCATACATATTCCTTCACTTACCAAAAAGGGCGTCTCCTCTCCTACCATAAGTGGCAGTCGGACTACACCCTATTTGTTGACACAATTTGTAGCCAATCTCAGGAAGGAGGTGTACACCCCCTTCCTCTAATGATCAGATCCTATTTAACTAGGAAATATTTTTCAGGGACAACGACTTCAGGAGTTCCCATAAAGCCCTTACCCATCATGTAGGTATCTTGGTAAATCAAAATGTGGTTCTTAGCACGCACACCAGTTGTAACATCGGTATAGGCACTACCATTCCATTTTGCACCAGGGGTGAATTCACCAAAAGCTCTCATGATATCACTGAGCTTCAATAATTCAGACTTGCCTTCCACAACGTTTATGGCATGCTGAGTTAAAGCTGCAGATGCAGTATAACCATAAGAGAAAGCCCAGGTTCCAAAACGACCAGCACCACCCTTGGCAACAATTGCAGATTCAACCTTCTTAACGATTGCAGCAAAATCACCGGCTTCGGCTGATAAATCAAGTCCCAATGCACCAGGATAGCCCATTAATGGGGAAGGAAGGTCGGCTTCAATGAAGTACCCACCATAAGCCAACAACTGCTTCAGCAATGGCTCTGTGTGTGCATCATTGGTAACGAAATAAGCGGTATTTTCACCATATTTGTCAACCCAAGCAGGAACCTTTTCAAGAATATATTGTTGTGCACCAGCAACACCAACATCACTGGTTGGGTCTGGAGCAGTTTCTAGTACAAAGGTCATTCCGAATTCTTTACATGTTTCACGCATAATGGCAGCACGACGACTCAAAGTCTCGTAACTCATATGTCTTGGGAAAGAGATATGAACGAAAGTATCAAGACCAAGATCATGTGCAGTCTTAATGATTAAATACCCTCTAGCAACGAAGTCGTTATTCACAGCCAAGTCAGCTGCACTCTGAATAACAGGAGGATCTTCATGTGCTTCACCCGCAATCAAGAGAATGTCAGGTCTTCTCTCCTTAATACGACGGAAAGCTTCGGTTGTACCAGGAATTGCCTGATTTACAATAACAGCCTTCATAAGTGGATCATCAGCCAATCCGCTGATTACAGAAATTGTGGTCTCTGCTTCATCCATGAAGTTGTCTGGATAAGTTACATGCTGGATTTTACCACCAGCGTTGGCCGATCCATACCTAGCAATCATCTCTTCTGCGCCTCGAAGATCATCTTCAGATTGCGATACTGTTCCAGTAACAATTCCGATATGATAATCTTTCGCTGCTGCAGGAGCAGCTTCTTGGGCCCCTTGAGCGAACAAAGCACCGCTCAATACAGCCAAAACGAGTAGAATTGATAAAATTTTCTTCATACTGTTTTTCTCCTTACGTGTAATCTAGTGATTTTCACTGCTTGCTAGTGTATCACAGACTTAAAATAAAATGAAAACAAAATCCACGAAATTCTATAAATATGTAATATATTTACATAATTTTAGCAAGAGAAATTGATTTTACTGGCTTTTGATTATATTAATTTTTTTTAATGTGCAAATAAGAGCATCTAAAAGATATTTTTAAGCTTTTTGTCGGCGGAACTCATACAACAAAATACCGGCAGCTACACTCACATTTAGAGAATCGATGTGTCCGGTTGTTGGAATAGAAATAATATGATCACATTTTTTTGACGTAAGATGACTCATACCACTATCTTCGGATCCTAAAATTAAAACTGTCCTATGAGGAAATTTTACGGTAGCGATGGAGGCTCCCCCCATGTCAGCACCATACACCCAAAATCCGTTTTTCTGTAAGAGTTCAATCTCTCGAGCCAGATTTGTCACCGTCGCAGTGGGGACATACTGAGAAGCTCCACTCGATATCCGTAGCACAGTCTGATTTGCTTGTGCACTTCTGCGCTCAGGAATAACCACTAAATCAACTGAGAATTGGTCGGCACTGCGCATAATCGCCCCTAGGTTTTGCACATCAGTTATCCCATCTAAAATAAGAACTAATGCTGCATCGTCTTGTGGCAATTGACTGAGAAAGCTTTTCACAGTTGTACTTGCAACTGCACTGCTTCGATTTTGGCTTCTTCCTAACTCGAGCATTGCCCCACGATGAAAGACACCCTCAAGCATTCGATCCATATCGGCTTCAGCAATTTTACGGATAGTCACTGATTTATTGGCACGCGCAATAGACTCCAACTGGTCATTCTTTCGCTCTACATTTCTGCAAAGATAGAGAATGCTACCCCCTGGAGCCTGTTTTAGCGCCTCTGCAATGGCATGAAATCCAACAACTTTCTCACCCATACAACTCCCTAATCGTTAAACGGAACCGGTTCAGGACTCTTGTTTTCACCTAAAGCCTCAGCTAGTTGCCCCATCAGTTTTTTAGCTTCACGATTCATCTTCCGGGGAGTTTCGACCAAGATCTTAATGTATTGATCCCCGCGTTGGTCTGAAGAACCACGCAGTTTAGGCACACCACGGTTACGTAAACGCAATACCTTTCCATTTTGCGTGCCGGCAGGAATAGCAACTTTAACCCGAACATCGTCGATGGTCATGACCTCAATACTGCCTCCGAGTGCAGCTTGCGTAATAGAAAGTGGGATTTGACAATATAGATCATTACCTGACCGCTCAAAGTAGGCATGTGGACGGACATTAACATACACAAAGAGGTCACCCGACGGTCCTCCATTGGGTCCCGCATCCCCCATACCCGATATAGATACCCGATTCCCAGTATCGACACCAGCTGGAATGGTAACTTTCAACTTCTGTTGTTTGCGCATGAGTCCAGTTCCGTGACACTCACCGCAGGGATTCTCAACTATGTGCCCATCCCCATTACACGTTGGGCAAGTGGAGGCTATCGAAAAGAAGCCTGAGTTCCGTCGAACCTGACCTATCCCATTACATGTAGGGCAAACCTTTTTCCCGGAACCACTCTTTACGCCAGAACCTTTACAGGTAGAACAATGGACTTGGTGGGTATAAGAAATTTCAACCTTGGTGCCAAACACGGCCTCCTTGAAATCTATCTCAACATCATAACGGAGACTGGCTCCAACGGCGGGACCTCTCGATCCTTGCGAAGCACGACCACCTCCACCACCTCCAAAAAAGGAACCGAAGATGTCGCCAAAACCACCCCCAAACAGATCACTGAAATCGCGGTACACATTACTATAATCCTGTGCTCCACCGGTATCGACCCCAGCAAATCCATACTGGTCGTATGCTTGCCGCTTCTGCTCACTGCTCAATATTTCATAGGCTTCACTAGCTTCTTTAAATCGCTCCTCAGCAGCTTTATCACCCTGGTTTTTATCCGGGTGATTTGCAATAGCGAGTTTACGATAAGCTTTTTTAATTTCGTCTTGGGAAGCTCCTTTCTGAACTCCCAAGACTTCATAATAATCCCGTTTTGCCACGGTGTCACACTTCCTTCAGTTGGATTCGATTAATCAACGACCTCGTAGTCGGCATCCTCGACACCATCATCTTCATCCTTTCCAGTTGTGGAGGATGAGGAATCAGCATCAGGACCTTCACCAGGTTCAGCCTGTGGGGCAGCCGTGGCTTTATACATTTCTTCTGCAAGCTTATATGCTGCTTGCTGCAAAGCTTCAGTTTTAGCCTTAATATCTTCAATATCATCTGAAGACATAACGGCCTTTAAATCAGCCATGGCTTGTTCTATATTTGCTTTTTCAGTATCAGAGATTTTGTCCCCATACTCCTTCAAAGATTTCTCGGTTGAATAATAGAGATTATCGGCTTCATTACGGACTTCAATCTTTTCACGCTCTTTCTTGTCCTCTTCGGCGTGAAGTTCAGCGTCCTTAACCATCTTATCAATATCACTCTCAGAAAGCCCAGAAGATGATTCAATTCTAATCTTCTGCTCTTTTCCAGTTCCGAGATCTTTAGCACTGACATGGACAATTCCATTAGCATCAATATCAAAAGTAACTTCAATCTGTGGAACACCTCGTGGAGCGGAAGGGATACCAATTAAATCAAAGTTCCCTAGCGTCCGGTTCTGGCTTGCCATTTCACGTTCTCCCTGGAGCACATGGATAGAAACTGCGGTTTGTCCATCAGCTGCAGTGGAGAAAATCTGGCTCTTGCGGGTAGGAATCGTAGTGTTACGTTCAATCAGTTTAGTTGCAATCCCACCTAATGTTTCAATACCAAGAGAAAGCGGAGTAACGTCTAGAAGAAGCACGTCCTTCACATCACCGCCCAAAATTCCACCTTGAATAGCAGCACCCATAGCTACTACTTCGTCAGGGTTAACACCCTTATGTGGCTCCTTCTGAAAAAGCTCTTTTACTAAAGCTTGGACAGCCGGCATTCTGGTCGAACCACCAACTAAGATAACTTCATCAATATCACTAGGTGATAACCCTGCATCTTTTAGTGCATTCAAACATGGTTTGCGACTTCTTTCAACTAAATCAGAAACCATCTGCTCAAAACGAGCACGTGAAAGATTCATTTGCAAGTGCTTGGGTCCAGAGGCATCTGCGGTAATGTAGGGAAGGTTAATGGAAGTATCCTTCGTACTTGAAAGTTCAACCTTTGCCTTCTCAGCCGCTTCACGTAGGCGCTGTACAGCCATCTTATCTTTCGACAAATCAATGCCTGACTCTTTCTTGAAGCTATCAACCAACCAGTCAATAATTTTCTGATCAAAGTCATCTCCACCGAGGTGGGTATCACCATTAGTCGATTTTACCTCGAAAACACCATCTCCCAACTCGAGAATAGAGATATCAAAAGTTCCTCCACCCAAGTCATATACTGCAATCTTTTCTTCTTTATTGGCATCTTTGCCTAACCCATATGCTAAAGCAGCTGCCGTGGGCTCGTTTACAATTCTCTTTACATCAAGACCTGCAATCTTACCGGCATCTTTCGTTGCCTGCCGCTGGGAATCATTAAAATATGCGGGAACCGTAATTACAGCTTCAGTTACAGTTTCACCAAGATAATCTTCAGCTGTCTTTTTCATCTTCTGTAAAATAGCCGCAGAAATTTCCTGAGGAGAATAATCCTTATCACGAATCGAAATGCGGATTTCATCTGAGGGTCCTGCCATTATTTTATAGGACACCTTTGAAATTTCTGAAGGTATTTCCCCAAATCGTCGTCCCATAAATCTCTTAATGGACGATACAGTATTCTCTGCATTGGTTACAATTTGGTTTTTCGCAGGCTGCCCAACTAACCGTTCACCTTTAGCCGTAAAGCCTACAATTGAAGGGGTTGTTCTTTGCCCTTCTAAATTTTGGATGACGACAGCGTCGCCGTTTTCCATGACCGACACACATGAATTGGTCGTTCCTAAGTCTATTCCTATTATTCTACCCATGGTCTCTCTCCTTGAAATTCACCATCAACATTATTTTTAAATTAAGGGAATAATTACACTCCCTACCCCTTAATGTATTATTCAATACACTACTCGGGTTTTCCTACTTTTACCTTCGCGGTTCTTAGAACCCTATCATGAAGATAATAACCCTTTTGTAATTCGGCAAGAACAGTCTCTGTTTCAAACTCGTCTCCCTGCTCCATCATCATCGCTTCATGTTCGTGCGGAGAGAATTCTTGCCCTACAATTCCATCCATCCGTTTTAAACCCCAATTCTTGTCCAGAAGTTCAAGTAATTGTTTTTGAATTAGTTGAACTCCCTGCGCATACGCTTTCAGATCGCTATCTTCTTCGCTAGCCCCTACTGCGCGATCAAAATCATCAAGAATGGGAATTAAATCATTCAACAAACGCTCATTGGCATATTGGACTGCGCTCTCTTTTTCACGCACTAGACGCTTACGATAATTATCCATATCAGCAATTTTACGGATATAAGTCTCTTTCTCTTCTGCTAGCTCACTGGAGAGCCGCTCAACTTCTGCCTCCAATTCTGCAATCCGTATCTCTTGGAAAGAAAGTTCCTCTGAGGATGGCGACAATGTTTCAGTCCCATCCGTTTTTGCAACCTTTGGTTGCTTCTCATTCAATTCAACTTCTTTTTCTTTTTTTTCTTTCTTACTCATTGGCTTACCTGTACATACGTATTTCTCTACCTTCAAAACTTGAGGTTGATTGTCTCTCTATATGATTCTGCATGCTTTTTAGCATGGCTACCTCATCAAACATACTAATAGGTAAAAGGTAGCGTCAAGTACTTCTCTCGAATCATGTACCGTAATTTGAATTATTACACTACAAAAACGCCCTGATGAGCAGATGCGTTATAAAGGTGGATTCTTGAGTCCAATAAAAGACTATACTTTAAGATGAGGCAAAGTCCCCAGCGTTTCAACGATTAGTAGAGTATCCTAGCCGTTGTTTCATATGCCGACTAGCACTTAATTAATCACACGAACTCTGAATCATCGTCTAAAATGATCTCTTCTTCACCCTCTTCAAGTCCATACAGCTCGTGTTTGACTTTTTTGGGTTTCTCTCTAGGGTCATCATCCTCATAACTCTCAACAATTGAATCCACATCTTCGCTTTCATACATATCGGGGTTGTTAAGCTGAGCTTTTTGCACGAATTCATGTATATTTTTTTCAAGTTCATACGATTCATCATCAAGTGCTTCTTCACTAGAGACCTCAAGAAATGGAACAGTATCTGCAAAGTCATTTATACTAGGATTACGCTGTTGAGCTGTCTGCATTAATTCGTGTTCATCTTCTTGTAGCTTCAACTGTTCATTATCGAGGGATTCTTCCTCAGGCGCTACAAAAATGGGAACAATATCTTCGGAGTCAACTTCAGCATCATATACATCGGGATTATCAAGTCGAGCCTTCATCTCTAATTCATATTGCTCTTCTTCTTCCGCCAAGCGTTGCCTCTCGGCTAAAGCTAGATCTAATTCATCTTGGACAGTTTGTACCTGCTGCTCCAACTCTTTTAGTTCGTGTTCTTTATGCGTCAACAATTCAGAACTCTCGCCAAGCCCACCTTCGACGGCCTCTTTACGCTGTACTAATTGCTCTATAACCTCCTCTGCGGCCTCTCTTTCTTGGGCAATGGAAGCAAGTTCTTGATCATGTTCTTCAATCTTTTTCTTGGCTTTCACAACAGATAACTCTATTTCTTCAAGCGTAGAAGAGGAGCTAGTTGTCAGTCGCCTGACAACTCCTTCCAAGATCTCTGTCCGGTTATTCAACTCTCGCAAGAAAGCTTGGACCGTGGTAATCATAGTTTGGAAGGTTACATCGGTTTGATTCATAGCGTCATCTAATAGCCCATTTATAGCAATTTTGGCTTCAGCCACAGATTCTTCTATTTGTTTCTTCATCCGTACATCTTGGTGCCCTACCGCACGTTCTAACGACTCGGTAATCTGCTGCATACGTGCTTCTGACTCGGCAATATCAGTCAAAAACTCATCAATAGTATCTTGTACCCGTTCTACTTTAGAGATATTTTCTTTTACATTTCGTGTGCGGAGTTCAGCTTTTTCTGTCATAGCGGAGAGCTGGCCAAGAACCTGATGATAATACGTCAAAGTTTTTTGTAGTGCATCTAGATCTTCTGAGTGCGAAAGCAATCCTTCTCGCTGTTCAGTAACTTGCTTGATCAAAGCCTCCATCTCATGCCGGCTTCTTGCCAATTGGCCATCAATTTCAGCTACTGTTTCTCGCATTTGGGTCTCAGAATGTTTCACCTCTGTCATATATTGGGCAACATACCGACGCATGATATCTAACCTTCGATCACGTCGATCAGCACTACGTAAGGTAAATATGACAATAAGGGTGATAATAAATAGACCAATCGAGAGTAAAATCGGTAACATTTCCCACATTCTATCCCCCTACTGGAGCATCTTAGGTATTTGCTCCTGAAATTCTTTATAATCACTACAAACAAATGCAGCTTCAGGACAAAGCCCCTTCCTTTTGTTTGCCCTACGTGCTTGCGGGACTATAAGGCAAGTTTGCATTCCTACTCGCTTAGCACCAATGATATCTTTTTGGCAACTATCCCCTACATATAACACATTTTCAGGGGAGACTCCTAAAGCTTCACAAACAGATAAAAAAGGTGCTGGATGGGGTTTCAAATAGCCCGCCTCTTCAGAACAACAGGCAAAGTCCACGAGATCATCTACCCCAAGAGCAACAAGCTTCTGCTCAATTGGAAAATCAGAAAGCGCTGCGATTTTTACCCCCATCGCTTTGAGTTGTTCCATAGTTTCCCGAACTAAAGGATACGGTTTCAACTTTGCAAATGCATGCCTCCAAGAAGCATAGAATTGACGTTCTATCCGCTTTTCCATTTTCTTAGTCGCCTCTGAATGAGATGGTTGTTTACTAAGCCATGCGGCTTGTCGCAAACGAAACCCTGCCTTATTTTCAGGAACAGTTTTCACCTCTTCATCTAGACGAACCTGTCGCCTAAACTTCTGATACCGTAAAGCCAGCCACGGTGATCGAAACACCGATGCCGCCAGTTTATAATGCGTCACCCACTTCGGATACAATGTGCCATCAATATCAAAACAAACAACAGTCACTTTCATTACAATCGTGTTCCCGGTGCATTGCGCCGACGTTCTTTCAAATCCACTTCAATGGGAATATGGGTAAACCCGAGGTCTCGACGGATACAGTTCTTCAAATATTGGACATACCCTTGGGGAAAATCTTTCTTACGGTTAACAAAGAATAAAAAACGAACCGGAGGAGCGCTGACTTGGGTTCCATAAAATATTTTAAAATGACCGCGAGTTCCACGTGGGATTTCGTAGGCATCGGTCCACTCACGGAGAAAGTTATTCAACTGTGATGTTTCAACCCGTTTATGTAACTGCTTCCACACCGTCCACGTACTATCGAGCAACTTAGGTATGTCAATCCCATCTTTGGCACTAATTGGTACAATCGGGGCGAAAGAGAGAATCGGAAATAGAAAACGTGCTCGGTCCTTAATCGCTTCGAGTTCATTATCGATGCCTTCTAACAGATCGATTTTATTAAAAACTAACACCACTCCCTTACCATGACGAACAATGAGTTGGGCTATCTTCTTGTCTTGCTCAACCAAGCCGGTTGTCACATCAATAATGAGCAAGATAATATCGGCCTCATCAATGGTTTTAATAGCACGGTTTACCGAATAATATTCTACATCTGCATCAACTTTACTTTTGCGTCGAATCCCTGCTGTATCTAAAACAGAATAGGCCGCCCCTTTATAAACAAAGTCACCCCTAATTACATCCCGGGTCGTCCCTGGAATATCACTTACGAGAGAAGTGTCCTCCCCTGTAAGCAAGTTAGTAAGTGTCGATTTACCTGTATTTGGTTTACCTAGAATAGCAACTCTTATCCGTTCTTGCTCTTCGGGAGCTTCTAATAACTCCTCCATATCCAACATTTCCAACAGGTTTTCTTCTAATACATCGATGCCTAGCCCATGCGCAGAGGAGAGCCCAACAACTCGCTGATATCCAAACTGATGGAAGTCCCATACTAGGTTATCACGTACTGGATCATCTACCTTATTAACCGCAAGAATTACTTTATCAGAAAAACGTCGCAGCTTATCAATCAGCATCTCATCTTCAGCCGTCACTTCAGTACAATCCATCAACAAGATGATAACATCAGCTATTTCAAGTAATCCTAGGCTCTTTTTAGTAACGAGAAAATCTAATCCCTCTTGATCTAACTTGACACCACCACTATCAACAAGCAGCACCGGATGATTGCCTAGCAACCACTTCTCCGGAAGAATATCACGGGTCACCCCTGGCATAGCATCAGTTATTGCCCGCCTTTTCCGTACTAAACGGTTAAAAAGAGTTGATTTACCGACGTTTGGCCGGCCTATTATTGCGATTATTGGTAATCCCTGCTCACGCAGTGAAAAAGTCTCCGAATCTAGCATGCATCCATTCCCTTACATATGTATTTATATTTATATACGAATCCATAGCCATTACTTTTTCAACTAGTTCCCTCGCCTCTGCAAGGGAAATAGAACGAATAATGTGCTTGACCTCCAGTAAACTCTGGGGGCTCATGCTGAATTCGTCTATCCCCATTCCCACCAATAAAACGGTTGAGAGTGGGTCGCCGGCCATTTCTCCGCACATAGCAACAGGAATGTCGGCATGGTGTCCTTTTTCCACGATCATTCTAATCAACCTCAGGACACCAGGATGGAAAGGTTGATACAGGTAAGCAATTTTTTCATTTCCGCGATCGACAGCAATAGTATATTGGATTAGATCATTCGTCCCAATTGAAAAAAAATCAGTTTTTGGGGCAAGAATATCAGCACACAAGGCCGCTGAAGGAACTTCAATCATTGTACCCACTTCAATTTCTTCATCAAAAGGTCGTTGGGAACTCCTAAATTCTTCTTTAACTTGTTCTAAAACCATAAGTACATTATCAAGTTCTTCGGGTCCACTGATCATAGGAAACATAATTTTAAGTTTGCCATAGACCGAAGCTCGTAATAATGCACGGAGCTGTACTCTAAAAATATCCTTACGAGAAAGACAGAATCGAACTGCTCGCCACCCTAAAATCGGGTTTTCCTCACCCAATCCTTCCATACCTGGAATTACTTTGTCACCACCGACGTCAATGGTTCTGATGGTAACCGGACCAGTATTTTTCAGTCTCACTAAGACCTCTTTATAGGCCTCAAACTGTTCTTCTTCGGTAGCCCCACCGGGCTTTAGGAAAAGAAATTCTGAACGGAACAATCCAATTCCACAGGCACCATTTTTGAGAACGGAATCGACCTCTTCGACCGTCTCCACATTGGCTTTAAGTGTAACCTTAAATCCATCTGTTGTTATAGCTTTAAGGGCCACTAATTCATGTAATTTTCGTTCATGCTCCATCCACCGAGCATAGCGGTCACGCATTTTTGCAGCAGAAGCCACACTTGGTCGAACAGCAACTTCTCCGAGGTTCCCATCAACGATAACCTCATCTCCAGGACGAACCTTGGCAGTTATCTTCCCTAACCCCACAACGGTGGGAATCTGTAATGCCCGGGCTAAAATTGCTACATGGCTCGTACGACCGCCACCATTGAGAGCGATTGCTTTGATATGTTCTTGATTAAGGGATAAAGCTTCCGATGGAAGCAATGTATCAGCAATGAGCACAGCTCCGGCGTGTATTGCTGATAAATCAATTTGTTGTTTCCCCATCAACTGCCGTATAACGCGCCAACCAATGTCATATAAATCAGCACTCCGTTCGCGGAGGACTGGGTCTCTACCCTTTTCTAAGGTCTCTATGAGTCCACTTAACACTTGCTCAACAGCCCATTCAGCTCCAGTTCTCTCTTTACCAATTAACTCTTCCACAGATTGAGAGAAGTCGGGATCTTCGAGCATGAGCAGATGTGTTTCAAGGATTTTTCTATGATCATCCCCACGAGCATCTTCCAACATCTTGGCAAGATTTGTAGCTACTGCTGAACGCGCAATTTGAAACCGGACCTTTTCAGATTCGGCTTCTGCTTCAACGATAAAACTATGTGGTACCACGAACTTCTCGTGTACGTAGACAAAAGCCTTACCAATACCAATCCCAGAGGAGGCTGCAATGCCCTGCAAAACTCTCATATATGGCGTATCATACGGGGTTTCATCATCGATGTAAATAGATACTCGCCTTACATATCGCTTCTGTTGTATGCTTGACCCATGTCGGATCATTCAAAGAAGGAAAGACACCCTTGGTTTCTCTACTCGTGGCTCATTCTCATTGTTGCTCTATCACTCGTTGTCATCATCGCTCTACCCCGCATAAAGCAAGCCTTTCACGAATCAGGTATGGGACCCTTAATCCAAGAATATGTGACAAAACAAGAGAGTGAAAAAGGTCTCACCACATCCTCTACAAGGATTGCATTTCCACTCCCACAAGATGAAAAATCTTTTTCATATTATTTCTATCCAGTCTCCATTCAAGGAACATTACCCTACCACGAAACAATCGAGAGATTGTTAGAGGGCCCCTCTTACGCGGCTTTAGCAGATGGTGTCGTTACGTTCATTCCACAAGGGACCCGTTTAAGAGGACTTACTATCTCAAATAAAGTAGCCTATGTAGATTTTTCAAAGGAGTTTATATTGCCTACAGTCTGGGAAACTTCTTTTACCCTTAGAACAGAACAAGTCAAGAAAACATTAATGCAAGAGTATAAACTACTCGATGTGCTTATTTTAGTAGAGGGTGAATTGCTTTTTAAGGAAGAATTATCGATCGTAATGTTGAAGTGAACTTGGAAAGAGGTAACTGCTCTTTATAGCGTAACAAAGCTAAAAACTCCCGATTCCCTTTCCTTCCTACAATAGGAGATTGGACAATTCCAGCAATCCCCACATTTTCCTCTTGCAATAGATGATATACATCTAAGATAACATCAAATAATAACTGGTCATCTAAGATTACACCTGAAAAGCCAGCCTTCCCCTTCGCAACCTCAAACTGAGGTTTGATCAAAGAAATCATCCAAGCGTCCCTCGTTAGAGAGAGTATATGCTGAGCAGCTCCTGTGATAGAGCGAAAAGATAAGTCGGCGACAGCTGCCATTGGTTGAGGTTCCAAAGCTGTTACATGCATAATATTTGTACGCTCATGTACCACCACACGATTATCAACACGAAGTTTATAATCGAGTTGATTGTACCCTACATCTACCGCATGGACAGTTGATGCTCCATGCTGCAACAAGCAATCAGTAAAACCACCAGTAGAAGCTCCTGCATCTAACATCACGAGCCCCGTCGGGTCTATGTCCCAGTAATGTAAGGCATATTCTAATTTTAGACCTCCCCGGGATACGTAACGTTTAACTACAATCTCAACCTTACTATCTGCGGGATAACTAACTGCTAAGTCTGTGCATGTTTCACCAGCAATTATTACCTGTCGACAGGCAATGAAAGCTTCAATCTGGTCTTTAGTGTATTTTGGATACTGGGCTGCAAGTAATTCTTTCAACTGCTTTTTCGGTATAGGGTCATCCATAAAACAGCCTCAAAGACCAAACTGCTCACTAATTCTAGTAATGGAGAGAGCTTTGCCGCTATCACCGTCAATAGTGCACACAACACCTTGTAAATAAGAAGCTCCATCTAGGATTTTATTACGCAGTGGGATTTGCGTCATTTGGCGTTCAATAGCTATAGCTGGAACAGATCCAATCACCCCATCCAAAGGTCCACTCATTCCTAAATCAGTAAGATAGGCGGTCCCCTTAGGCAAGATACGTTCATCAGCCGTTTGTACATGGGTATGCGTCCCAACAACAACCGAGACTTTCCCATCTAGGTACAAGCCTAAAGCCTCTTTTTCTTGAGGTAACTCCGCGTGAAAATCTACTAGAATTATGGAGGTTTGTTTGCTCATCTTCTCGACAAGTGAACGACTCACTTGAAATGGACAATCAATGGGCATCATTTGATGACGTCCCTGTACATTGAGAACTCCAATCTTATTTCCACTCACCTCTATGATCGTAGAGCCTCTACCTGGGACCTGAGCAGGATAATTAGCTGGCCGCAATATTCGCTGATCTTGTTCAAGAAAAGGACGGATTTCTTCCTGTTGCCAAATATGGTTTCCTGTCGTAATAACATGCACGCCAAGGGCAAAGAACTGTCTCGCCAGATCTTCAGTCAACCCAAAGCCATCAGCAGCATTTTCCCCATTCAGAACCACAATATCGGCCCGCAACCGTTTAATCAGTTGAGGAAGTCCGATAAAAAGGGCTCTGCACCCGGGTTGTCCAATAACATCCCCGAGCATCAGAGCCGTAATAGTACGTTTTTTAGACATAATATCCTTTCGTCAACGAGCGTATTCAACTACACGCGTTTCACGAATGATTGTAACTTTAATTCTCCCAGGGTATCGCAATTCGGCTTCTATACGGCCGGCAATACCTTTGGCAATCTCTTTAGCACCATCATCGGTTACGCTGTCATTATTCACAAGAATTCTCAACTCTCTTCCAGCTTGAATGGCATAAGCTTTATCTACACCAGGGAAGCTTTCAGCAATTCCTTCAAGGCTCTCTAACCGTTTAATATAGTTGTCTAACGTTTCACGTCTTGCTCCTGGACGGGCTGCAGAAATTGCATCAGCTATCTGCACAATCACCGACTCAATGCAGGACGGCTCTATATCATCGTGGTGTGAAAGAATCGAATTGATTATCCGAGGATCTTCTCCTAATCGTTTCGCCAAATCGGCTCCCATTTCGGCATGATTGGCATCACCATCAGATTCAATACCTTTTCCAATGTCATGTAAGAGACCACCTCTACGAGCAATCTCACGGTTAGCGCCTACTTCACCTGCAATCATACCGGCTAATATCGCTACTTCCTTGGAGTGGTTTAATACATTCTGCCCATAACTGGTGCGGAAGTGTAAACGCCCTAAAGCCCGAACCATCTCTGGACTTATATTATGGATGCCTAGGTCAAAAATTACTTTTTCACCCTCATCCATAATAACTCGCGTGATTTCCTTGGTAACCTTAGTAACAACTTCTTCAATTCTAGCAGGATGAATTCTTCCATCCTGAACTAACCGTTCCAGAGATACCCGTGCAATTTCCTTACGAACCGGATCAAAACAGGAAATGACGACAGCCTCTGGTGTGTCATCGATAATAACATCGACACCAGTAAGGGTTTCTAAGGTTCTAATATTCCTTCCTTCACGACCAATAATACGCCCCTTCATCTCATCACCGGGAAGACTCACCGTTGTCACTGTAACGTCAGAACTGACCTCTGTAGCCAATCTTTGTATAGAAGTCACAACAATGTCACGCGCCAACTTATCAGCTTGCAACTGGGCATCCTGCTCGATTTTGTTAATAATGATCTGAGCATCTCGTTTTGCATCATTCTGCAATGTTTCAATAATTACCTGTTTGGCTTCATCTGAAGTCATCCCGGCAACACGTTCTAATTCTTTGATCCAGTTTTCTTCCATCTCGGAAAGTGATTTCTCACGCTGGACGTTTCTGTTCTCTTTGTCTACTAATTGCCGCTTTTGGGCATCTAGCTCCGCTTGTTTTCGTTCTAAATTCTCTTCCTTCTTAAACAGTCTTTGTTCTGTTCTCTGAAGCTCACCTCTGCGTTCTCGTGCCTCACGTTCTTGTTCTTGTTGTTCTTTTAACAAATGATCACGAGTCTCAATCAAAAGCTCTTTACTTTTTGCTTCCGCTTCTTTTATTGCTTCCTGACTCAACCGAACCGCTTTTTGTTCAATTGAGGTAAGCTTGAACTTCGCATAAATCCAACGAAATAGCCAACCTAGAATTATACAACCTAGACAAAGAGGGATTAATAAAAACACATTCATAGTATTTCCCCCATTGTAATGAAACAATAATACGGGAGGACCTGAACGCTTGTCAAGTGACAGGGAGATATTTTATGAAATGAGTCTATGATAATAATTGCATATATTATTACAATAAATACAGATATGACCGCCATTTTTTGATAGCGGTCAATACTACATGTCAAAAAAGCACTGAAATAACTATTCCTCAGTTTTCTCTTCAGACTTCGCTTTAGT
>CAZGDR010000005.1:37053-47026 GCA_964524755.1 uncultured Spirochaetaceae bacterium | reverse complement strand
AGAGCGTTTGAATGGCATTCAAAAGGTCAGGGGTTCAATTCCCCTTACCTCCATGAGTAAGTCGTTGGTATCAGCGACTTACTTTTTTTTAACCTTTTCTTTTACTTCTACTGTTCACCAAGTAAATCCCCACAGCTACTGTAGGAAGAGCAATGTAGTATTGCCACTTAAAAACCGATTCTTTCAAAATTAAAGCTGATAATAGTGTGCCAAATACTGGAATCAAAAAATTATAAATTGTAATTGAACTGACAGGGTTATGTTTAAGTAAACTGGTCCAAAGTGAAAAAGCTACTGCAGAAAGTAATGCCATATAGGTGAGTAATACATAAGCGGTAAAACCACCTCTGGGGAAGGTTGCTCCCATCAGTACACTAATGAGGAAGAGCAACGTTCCACCAAAAAGTAATTGTAATCCAGTCAATAGTACGGGACTGATAGTTTTACTCATACGCTTGGCATATACATAACTACCTGAAATTAATAATGCAGCTATTATGATGAATCCATCACCCTTGAACAAAAAAGAAAATTCGAAATTTGACTCTAGATTTACTAAAATTATACCCATAAACCCAATTAAAACACCTACTCCCTTGCGTAGAGTAAGTTTGTCATTAGCATAAAATATATGGGCTATAATTGCACTAAAAAACACTGAAGTCGAGTTTAAAATAGAACTTTTAGCTCCGGTGGAATAAGAAACTCCCACATAGAAAAAATAATAATGGATCGTTGTTTGCACAAATCCTAACATGAGGATTTGGCCCCATTCCTTAGCGGTAAGAGTCTTTATATGCTGCTGGCTGCGATTATCAGCTTCCTTTTCTTTACTGAAGTATTGTGATACCCATCTGACAAAAAGAACAATAAGACCAGATAACGCAAAGCGTACTCCTGCAAAGGCTATTTTACCAGCAGTATCATCTACGCCGACCGAAAATAGTTCATATCCAACCTTTATAGCAGGGTAGGCACTACCCCATAACAAAGTACAAAACATAGCGAGCAGTGTAGCTAACAATGGATTGGATAACTTCGATTTTTTTTCTACGGTCAATGTTGTGTTCCTTCTCTATTATCAAGGCTTTGCACATATGTTGAAAAATCTTGTAAGCTGCCCTGCTGGTAGTTAGAAATATCTTTATTTTTAGAATTAATAAGCCAGTCGGTCACCAAGTAGGTTTGCATCCCCAAATCCTGTGCTACGAGATCTTCTTCAACATCGTTGCCCACCATCAGACATGTTTCAGGATCAACTTTAAGCAAAGATAGAATTTGTTGGTAGTACCCTAAATGAGGTTTGGCATACGAAAAATGTTCATAGGTAGTTATGAGTTCAAAACAAGTTTGATCAAGACTCACCCAACTCATACGTTCTAGGGTTACTTGTCGTGGAAAGACCGGTGTCGTAGCCAAAACCGTGCGAAATCCTTTCGAGCGAACATGTTCTACAATGTATCGTGAGAGAGGGGTTGGGAATGCCACCGATTGTAGCTCTTTGAACTCTTGCGAATAAAATGCCATGAAATTGTCAATTAAATCAGCTGATGGCAACTCTGCAACAGAAAGGAATACATCCCAAAATCTCCGTTCGTTCGTCATTGTGCCATCATTGCCAATCATAGCCGTTAAACCAGCTCCTAAAGCACTTAATGTTTTCTCACAATCAAGGCCGAGTGTAGTACATTTTGTTGAAAAAGCTTGCATATAGGCTTGCATGAATTGATGCTGGTCCATGGGTAATAAAGTCCCATCTAAGTCAAATAAAATAGTTGTAATTCCACTTTTTCCCATAGCGAAATGATACCCTTTACCGATAGAGGTAGTCAACAATACCCATTCTGAAGAAATGAGAAGCGGATAAACTCTTTAAAAAAGACTCCTTTTTCTCTTCACTAAATCGCTTCCCCTAGATATGATGCTAGCAGCACATTCCTCGAATTGCACAAAAAAGGAGTCGACCGTATGAATCCATTGGCAAAAGAACTCAATGATATTTTGGCCGAAAGCCTAGTTATGCACATGCTCACAGATTATGGCCGACGGATATATTTTCCTAAAGGTATTATTAGCCAATCGGCTGAAGCAAAGCAAAAAGCTCATCTCTATAACGCAACTATTGGTATTGCCACAGACCACGGCAATGCGATGTATATCCCCTCAATATTGTCACAATTTGCTGATGATGTAGCCATAAATGAGGTATTCCCCTATGCTCCGACAGCAGGCGAGCTACAATTGAGAAAACTCTGGCTAGAGGAAATGATCAAAAAAAATCCTTCAATGGCAGGGAAACGAACCAGCCTTCCCATTGTCACCGCTGGTTTGACACATGCGTTAAGTGTCATGGCCACATTATTTTTAGATAAAGACCAACCTATTATTGTGCCTGATATGTTTTGGGGAAATTATAACCTAATCTTCACAGAACAATGCCAAGCTAGACAAATTTCGTTTCCCCTCTTTGACCAAGGAATGTTAAATATTAAAGGTCTCGCAGCGACTATCGATGCAATTGAGGAACCAAAAGTGGGCCTGATGTTGAATTTTCCTAATAATCCTACCGGTTATTCTCTTACCAAAGATGAAGCAACTAGCCTAGTTTCAATGTTAATCGATAAAGCTGAGCACGGAAAAAAACTATTATTATTTATAGATGATGCCTATTTTGGACTTTTCTTTGAAGATAACCTCTGTCGTGAATCATTATTCTCACTTCTTTGCGATGCCCATGAAAACATCCTCGCCATCAAAGGCGATGCGGCAACGAAAGAAGATATGGTATGGGGATTTAGAGTGGGCTTTCTGACCTACAACAACAAAGGCATGACCGAGGCTCAATATGAAGCCTTGGTGAAAAAGACCATGGGAGTGATTAGAAGCAATATTTCTTCTTGCTCAAAACCGGCTCAAAGTATTCTTTTAAAGGCTATGCAGAGCAATTCCTACGAGCAGGAAAAAAAGGCTGGAATAGCCTTAATTGAACTAAGATACCATCTGATAAAGAAAACCCTCGCCCAATACTCCGCACATACCCTCCTGACCCCTCTCCCTTTTAATTCAGGATATTTCATGGCTTTTGTATGTGCTGGGGATGCTGAAAAACTCCGCGTGCATTTACTCAACACCTACGGAGTGGGGACTATCTCAATTAAGAACCTCTACCTACGCCTAGCCTTCTCCAGTATAGATGTGGAGCATGTCGAAGATTTAATACGAATCGTATACCAAGCTGCACATGAGGTCTTCACACACGAATGAAACGTACTAGAAAGAATATTTTCCCTAAAGCCGATTCATTTTATGGTAATCAGCAATGTATTTATTTATTGTCGTAGCTAACCTTTTTACGATCTCTTCGGTTCCAATGTTTCTTTCAAGCATCTCCATAATACTATTTTGAATCTCAAAATAGGCCTGATAACTATTCGGCCACCAGACACTCTGAATACGTGGATCGCTGGCCTGTAATTGGTCAATCGGCACTTTGAACAAAGGATTTCTTTCTAGATGTTCTGTAAATTCGGGCATTTCATATGTTTCCATATTCACTGGAAAATAACCGGTTTGCTGATGCCAATAGAGTTGAGACTCTTTATTCATTAAGAACTTTAAAAACTCCCACGTAGCCTTTTTCTGCGGATCGTTTTCATTCTCAAAGACAAAAATCGCCCCACCACCAATATTCACCCCACCTGTGGCAGTCTCATTTACTTGCGGTAAATACCCTACTCCCAACTCAAAACGGTCCCCAACGGCTTCAATAACAGTAGCCAAAGAACTCGTCGAGGCCAAAAACATGGCTGTTTTACCAGCAATGAATTGTTGACGAACATCGCTGGTCAGATTCCCCAAACCACCACTATTATATACCTTCCTCCACTCATTCAAGAACGTGGCTAGAGTCCCTTCGCTATCAAACACAACCTTAGTGGGGTCACCTTCATGTCCATTTGCCTGATCAGTCAAATAAGAGACTCCATGTTGTTGACCAATCCAGGAAACAAGCTCATACGATGTTGGCACTCCTGCAAAACCATAGCGTTCAATTCCTTTCCCATCGGCACTTTTTTTGACCAGCTTACCACTATAGAGAGCTAATTCTTCTAATGTCTTTGGCGGTTTATCGGGATCAAGCCCAACCTCTTTAAACGCATCCTTGTTGTAATACAATAGAATGGTTGAGGCATTGAAAGGCATACCAATCATAGTTTTTTTATAGGTCATCGAAAGTACAGTCCCTAGTTGAAGCTCTTCTATTGAAAAATCAGGATCTCGGTCAATGAGAGTCTCTACAGGAATCATGAAGCTCGAGTCACGTACATCCATAACCCCAGTGGCATCAAGTTGAGCCAGATCGGGAAGATCTTGAGCTCGCTTTGACTGTAAGCTCGCCCGTAGTTTCGTAGCTACATCAGAAGCCTTTCCCTGATAGATCTCTCGTACTACGATCCCCTGTTCGACCCCAATCGTTGTATTAAATTCATTAATTAAGTGAGTCATTGCCTGACCAAGCAATCCACTACTATAATGCCAGAAAGTTACTTCAGTAGACCGGTCTTCTGCCAAAACAGCTTTAGATTCACCCTTGCCAGATGCAAATACTGAACCTTGTACAATGGTAAGAATTATCATTAAAAACAGTAGCAACTTCCACTTTTGTTTATATATTCGCATACGCATCTCCTTATATATCAATCTAGAAGTTACCCCACCATGCTCCCAGAGGCAAGACCTTCCACAATATGTTTTCGTAATAGAAGAAAGATAAAGAGAGATGGGATCAGCACAATGCTGATAGCGGCAAAGATTGGACCATAATCTAGGTTATCAGCATAACCTAACATGGTAATTCCCACCTGAACAGTGCGCATTCTTGGATTATTTGTCACGAGCAATGGCCATAGATAGGTATTCCAAATGGTAACAAAAGAGTGTAAAGAGAGTGTAAGGACAATAGATCGAGACATTGGCAAGACGATTTTAGTTAAAAATTTAAAATCAGAACACCCATCCATAATTGCCACTTCTCTAAAGGTTACAGGTATTGTTTTAAAGCTCTGTCTGAGCATAAACATCTGCACAGGGCCTAAAAGGTAGACTGACATAATCCCCATGTAGGAATCTATCAATCCTAGCCGACTTATAGTCAAATAGTTTTCAATAATGAGGGCATCGCTAGGCAACATCATAGTACCTAACACAAAAAAGAACAAAAAACTCTTTCCCCAAAACTGCAAAAAAGCGACCGCAAAAGCAGCTAATATGGCAACCGCCATCCGAATGAGCGAGCCAACAAGGCTCACTACTAGAGAATTTACCATAAACCTCACTAGTAACGACTCGCTCAAAGCCCGTACATAATTAACCATAGAGATGTGGGAGGGAAACAACATCGGCGGATAGGTAGAAAATTCAGTTATGGTAAAAAAAGAGGCTGCAATAGAATAATAGATCGGGAAAACAATAAAAAGACCCAAGATTGTAGCCGCAATCGCCTTCATAATTTCGATTTTGGTCATAAAGCGTTTCATTGGTAAAACACTCCCTTCCTCTCAAACCTGAAAGCCAGCAGAATAAGGATGAAGGTTAACAAAAACACAATAACACTGATTGCCGAACCCTTACTGTAATTACCAGCAGTGAATCCTTCAATGTACATTTGATAGACCAAAGTTTGGGTCGAGCGATAGGGGCCACCCTCAGTCATGACTAAAACAGGGCCACTAAGGAGCATACTGTCACGTAAACGTGTACTAATAATAAAGAGAAGCGTGGGAGAAATTAATGGTAATTGTAGGTGAAAAAATTTTGCTAAAGGTCCTGCCCCCTCTAACTCGGCCGCTTCTGTGAGATCCTTGGGAATACTTCGCAAGGCGCCTAACAAGAGGAGAAAGTCAAGCCCTATTGCCATCCACACACCGAGGAACACAATGGTGAACAGGGCCCAGGCTGGATCATTAAACCATTCAATGCTAAGCCGAAAAACGTAGTTTATAACTCCGATGGTGGGATTAAAAATTGCCTTGAACACCAGTGCTGCAGAACTCATAGCCACAGCCATGGGCAACATGAAAAGAGTCTCATTCAAAGCATTAAAACGCCTTTTTTTATACACTAACAGAGCAAATATCAAACTAAGAATGAGATCAATCGGTATAAAGAACAGAGCAAATTTAAAGGTGTTTATAAGGCTGGTCTGAAAATTACGATCGACAACTAAGGCTCTAAAATTATCGAGGCCTACAAAAGAAACAATTTTTCCTGAAAAATTAACTAACGAAAGGCTATTGATAACAGTTTTAGCAAAGGGACGATAACTAAAAAGATATGCCAAAACCACTGCTGGGATAAAGTACAAATAAGGAGAGAGTCCTTTTCGAGCACCTAAAAACCGTTTTTTCATACGGATGTATGATAGTAAACTAGGTCTACTTTTACAAGAGATCATGTGTAATTCTTTTAATCACATAAAATTCCTAACGTAAAATAATTATACGTCAACTTTGTCATTATAAAAAGCAACAACCTCTTGTAATTTTGTCTCAACTAGAACAAAATTAATACAGAACGCATGTAGGAGCAAGATGGTGTACTGGAATCAAGTGCCCGAGATAATCGCTCTAGTGGTAATCATTATCATAATGATTAACGCCCACGACACTCATGCCATGCCATCTGCACGTGATAAGCTTTTCCAGTTTGCCCTCTACTACACCTGTTTCAGCATTCTATTAAACCTTCTTGCAATCCAAACAATCTCGTATGCTACAGTACTCCCTCTGTGGGTGAATATAGTGGTAAATACTGCTTATTTTATCTTTTACCCCCCATTAGCGTTAGTATTTATATTCTATATTCTTGTCTATGTGTATGAGTTAGCTCCTTCTATACATCATAAGCGCTTACAGGTTTTCTCAATAATACTCTTTTCTAGCATGGTTCTTTACATGATTGTAGTGCTGTTGAATCTTAAGTTTGGCTGGATATTCTATTTCGATGAGCACAGAGCTTATATAAGAGGACCAATTAACCGTATTTCCTTAATGCTGGCAATCTTTCATATTATTGTGGCCTTGATTGCAGTTATCATGGAGAAGAAATATTTAGATATCTTTTTCTTTAAAGTGATAATATTAATTCCAATTGTCACGTTGATCATTGTCACCGTCCAGATATTTTACTTGGATGTGATTTTGACTGGAACAGCAATGATGACAGCAATCCTTTCACTCTATTTAAATTTTCAAACCCGTAAAATCTCTATCGATAATTTAACACAATATCCTAATCGAGAAACCTTTGTTGCCAATTTAGAAAACATTGTCCGTCTCAAACGTAAAGCTACTGTGTTAGTAGTCAGTTTAGACGATTTCAAAGCTATAAATGACACTTTCGGTCAAAATAGGGGTGATCAATTTATTAAAACTGTCGCTAATACATTGCATGAAATATTTCCTACAGGACAGGTGTATCGGTACGGTGGCGACGAACTTGCTATTATTGAAAAGAATATACAACAAGATTGTATAGATCAGCTGCTACAACGTTTTACCATGCGATGGCGTGTGGAAGGGGTATCAACTCAGTTGAGTGCGACGTTTGCTGTCTTGGAGTTACCTTTTAAGGCTGACCCTGATGCAGACTCTCTAACATTACTGGATCACGCCATTCAAACCGCAAAAAATCAAGGGAAAGGTCAATTAATTTATTGTGATGCGTTAATCCTGCACGATATCAGAAGGAAAAACATATTAATGGATCGTCTAGTACAGGCGATACCTAATAACAGTCTTTCCATCCATTACCAACCAATATTCTCACTAGCTACGGGGAATATGGAAATGGCCGAAGCTCTATTACGGATGGACGATGCACACATAGGCAAGATCGCTCCCAGTGAATTCATCCCTCTTGCAGAAGAAATGGGAATTATCGCCGATCTAGGGCGTTGGGTTCTCGATCAAGTATGCAGTATGCTCAATAACATTCACCGTAAAGGATTAAAAATGCCCACTATTTCTGTCAATTTCTCTGGGTTACAGTTCAATGATACCAAAATCATTAACGATATCATTGAAATAATGGAGCGGTACTCAATTCCTCCTGATAGAATACAGATTGAGTTAACGGAGACGACCTTCATTGGAACATTGCTCAATGATGCTTTATCAATTATGAAACCTTTAATAAACTATGGTATTACATTCAATCTCGATGATTTTGGAACAGGTTACTCCAACCTCGCATATATGGCAAATCTCCCCTTCAAATGCATAAAAATTGACAAATCAATGTTAAAATATGCAACCACAGAGGACCGCAAATATCAATTTATTGCCAACATTATCCGTCTCGTTAAACAGATGGGATATTGCGCCATTGTAGAAGGTGTAGAAACTAAGGAACAACTTTCCTATCTACAAAAAACAGACTGCGACATGGTTCAAGGTTATTACACCAAGGAACCCTTAGATCAAAATATGTTCGAATCTGCGCTGGAAGCAGACCTTTTTTACCCCTTGACTAAGATTACCCTGTGAGCTAATTTTGACTTGTCAATGAGGGGGTATAGCTCAGTTGGCTAGAGCGATTGGTTCGCAATCAATAGGCCAGGGGTTCGAATCCCCTTACCTCCACAAATCAGAAGTCATCTCATATGTTATCTTCTAATTTTATGCTGCACCAAAGCCGAGTAAAGCTGAGGTAGAAATGAAGTCTCTACCATAGAGATATTCTTCTCCTAGGTTCTCCAAAAAACCTTTTTTGGGTTGTAAAAACAATATAATGCAACACAACTCCGTACACAATGTATGCTTGCAACACTTATGCAACAATACTTGTTGCATTTATCACAAATTCATTCCAACTCCTAGCAAAGCGTTGCAGCCTGCACATAAATTGTCTCTAAGCAATAGACAAAGAGTGAAGGTTCGTACTATTGTAGGGCCATCAACGAGGAGAGACCATTGAGCATCAAAACTGTCCAGGCAGCGATGGGGCGTGTCCCCTTCGATTTATTAGTCCACAACATACAACTGGTGAATGTACTCACTGCAGAAATCTACCCAGCAGACATTGGAATAATTGACGGTGAATTTTCCTTTGTAGGGGACGCTATGGATATTCATAGTGCTCAAGAACACATGGATGGAAAGAGTTTGTTTGCGGTTCCTGGCTATATCGACAGTCATATGCACATTGAAAGTAGCATGATGACTCCTGTGAATTTTGCACGTGCAATTCTCCCTATGGGGACGACGACAGTCGCAGCTGATCCGCACGAAATTGCTAACGTTTTAGGCGAACAAGGGGTACAGCTTTTAGCTGACCGTAGTCGCAACCTCCCCCTCCATGTCCACATCATGGCCCCTTCCACGATTCCATCAGCACCAGGATTTGAAACTTCAGGGGTTACTATTGGTGCAGATGAAGTTACCCGCATGCTCAACTACCCTGGAGTCTTAGGTCTAGGCGAAGTTATGGATTTTAACGGCGTCATTGCTGGTGATCCTACAATGCTGGCTATCATTGATGCCGCCAAGAGGCAGAGAGTTCTACTTGATGGTCATGTCCCTACTCTTAAAGGTTATCAATTACAAGCTTTTATTGCCTCTGGAATTGATGCAGATCATACCTATATGGACCCTTCTATCGTGGCCGAAAAACTGCGCCTCGGAATGGCAGTCCAAATCCAAGAAAGATTCTTCACAGCTGAATTAATGGATTATCTGAACAATACCCCAGTTCAGGATCGCATCATGCTGGTAACCGATGATGTTCCTATCAGTCGCCTCGCTGAGCATGGCCACATAGATGCTCTATTGCGACACGCTGTGGCCTTAGGACTCGATCCCATCAAAGCCGTTAAGTATGTGACAATCAATGCAGCTAACCGACTCCGTCTCTACCACCAAGGAGCTATTGCACCTGGTTACGGAGCTGACTTTGTCCTTCTTGAAAATCTTTC
>CAZGDR010000005.1:17927-36953 GCA_964524755.1 uncultured Spirochaetaceae bacterium | reverse complement strand
GGCCTCCTCCAACAGGGAGATCTTATGAAAATGAGTGTATTTGAACGTCACTCAGGTCGTGGGGGACGCGCACATGGACTGATTGGAAATATGAAGGGCTTCAGAGGAGCTATAGCAACTTCGTATGCCCATGATTGTCACAATCTCATTGTGTATAGCGCTAACGATGCTGATGCTACTCTGGCAGCTAATACAGTCATCGCTGCCCAAGGCGGAGTTGCCGCAGTGTTAGACGGTGTTGTGTTAGGATCTATTGCGCTCCCCATTGCTGGTCTCCTCTGTGAAGAGGAGATGTCTGTTATTGCAGATGCTTTTTCTAGTATCGATCGAGCTGCTAAAGAACAACTACACTTAAACCATAAGGAGACCCTGACTTTCATTACCCTCATGCCACTGGCCGTCTCTCCGGAAATAAAACTGACCGATAAAGGGCTAGTCGATGTTTTGCATAAAAGATTTATACCTTTAATTGTACGGGAAGGCTTATAAAAGATGGATAAGAAACGCACTATCTTTTTTCTTGCTTTTCCCACAACTTTAACCTTACTGGTGCTATTTGTTGCGCCAATGCTCTATATTCTCTTAGTTACATTACAGGAAGATGGATTAATTAATTATCTGAAATTCTTTACCGACAGTTTCTATCTCGATATTCTCAAAACCACGATAATCATCTCCCTTAAAACCACAGTTATTGTTTTGATCTTTGGCTACCCGGCAGCCTACTATCTAGCTCGCACTACATCACGGTTAAAGAATACAATGATGATTATGCTTCTGTTTCCTTTTTTGGTTAGTGCCGTAGTACGTTCTTATGGTTGGATGGTCATCTTGGGAACCAAAGGGCTCCTTAACCAATTCTTACTAGCCATTGGTCTCATTGAAGTACCTTTAAAAATACTCTACACCCCGAATGCAGTCATTATTGGTCTTGTACACCTGTTACTCCCCTATATGATCCTCTCTATCACAGGCGTAATTCAGGGTATCGATCAAAACTTAGAATATGCTGCGGCCAGCTTGGGATGCCATCCACTGCTCACTTTTTTCAAAGTTCTCCTCCCCCTTTCACTGCCTGGCATTATTTCAGGATGCACGCTGGTATTCACTTTGAGTATGACCGCCTATGTAACCCCCCGTCTATTAGGAGGGGCTCGCTTTAGAATGATGAGCACCATGGTCTTTCAGGAGGTAAATGTGAATTTCGACTGGGGACTTGCTTCAGCCATCAGCTACATTTTATTATTCACAATCTTACTATTCTTAATTGCTTTTACCTACGCTACGAAGAATCTAAATGAACGGGTAGGAGGGCAAAAACATGCGTGAAGAAAGGGTGGGTATCATTCCCAAAATTATCACGATTGGCGTCCTATTATTTTTAATGGCTCCCCTCATAGTAATTATTCTAGCCTCTTTCAGCCCTACTGTACTGGTAGTATTCCCCCCCCAAGGATTCTCTTTAGAATGGTATGCTAACATCTTTACCTCTTCAGCAAATTTTGTGAGTGGATTCGCCAATAGCATAAAAATAGCCGTAATAGCTACATCGATTGATATTTTACTAGGAGTGAGCGCTGCTTTAGCTGTTACTCGATACAATTTCAAAGGAAAAGATTCGTTGGTTGCGTTTTTCACCTCTCCCATGTATGTCCCCTCTATTGCCTTCTCTTTTGTTATCCTTCGTATTACCAGTTCTCAGCTTATTCTTTCGGCTTTTACTCGCATCCTACTCGGACACATAGTTATCATCCTCCCCTATATTGTGCGTAACACATTAGCTGTACTGACTGGCTTCAATTGGTCTTTAGAGGATGCTGCAGCTTCCCTTGGAGCTAGTCCCCGTCAAACTTTCATGAAAGTCACCCTCCCTTTAATAAAACCGGGAGTCATGGCTGGAGCACTACTCTCCTTCCTCTACTCGTTTGATGAAGCTGTCCTAGGTAATATGCTCAACTCTCCGAAGTTTATAACTCTTCCTGTACGCATCATGAATTATATGGAATTTTCATTCGACCCGACCTTAGCCGCCATTTCTACATTGCTTATTATCTTATCGCTAACTTGCATTGTAGCCATGGAGCGGTTCATTGGTCTCGATATGTTTTTAAAATAGCTGCTACAAACGCAAGGAGACGTGCATTTATGGCTATCCTAGAACTAAACCATCTGACAAAAAAATTCGGTGATTTTACCGCAGTGGACGACTTAAGCCTCACGGTTGCCGACAGTGAGATGGTGGCGTTACTTGGCGAAAGTGGTTGTGGAAAGACCACCACCCTTCGCATGATTGCTGGGTTTACTGAAATTAATTCAGGAACCGTCACCATCGACGGTACCGCCATGAATTCGATCCCTGCTTACAAACGAAATGTGGGAATCTTCTTTCAAAACTATGCGCTTTTCCCCCATCTAACGGCCTGTGATAACATCTCCTTTGGCCTTAAACTAAAGCGCCTTTCTAAGAAAACGATCAAAGAGAAGGTTGAGCGTATTATCCAAATTGTAAAACTTGAAGGTCTTGAAGATAGATACCCCCGAGAACTATCTGGAGGACAACAGCAACGAGTTGCTTTAGCACGTGCATTAATAATGGAACCCTCAGTATTATTGTTAGACGAACCTCTTTCCAATCTAGATGCAAAGTTACGCATCGAAATGCAGGTTGAAATCAAACGTATCCAACGTCTCCTCGGCATCACTACGATTTTGGTTACCCACGATCAGGAAGAGGCCATTAGTCTGGCTGATCGCGTAGTTCTCATGGAAAAAGGAGCTATTGTACAAGTTGGCAAGCCGCGAGAAGTGTTCGAAAATCCAGCCTCACTCTTTATTGCCGACTTCATGGGTTTTGTTAATTTCATCGATGCTACTATAGGGAAACATACGGATGGAGAGACAGAAGTTCATTGTTCAAATAACCAAGTTCTTACACTTCCTTTAGAGGCTACCCGTTTTGCTAAAGGGGATAAAGTCTCTCTTGCTATCAGACCCGATCGAATCAAATTAGCTGGGGCAGATGATGAAGGGATGTTGTGTGGTCGTATAGAGAACGCCACCTATAAGGGCAACATTACACGCTTGGAGATTCGCGACGTGTTCGACAAGCCATTGTATGCACACCTTAGCGATTATGAAGGTTTTTCTGGTGAGGCAATTGGAGTATATTTGCCTCCCGAAAAGATACGGATATTCAAAACCACATAGTATGGTAAAGGAAAGGATGAAATGAAAAAACTGATGACATTGCTGGTAATTGTAATTTTTGCGATTACAATACTTCCCGCTGCTGGTAAAGCAGAAACCAAGACTCCCGCCGCTGGTGCGAAGAGTGCTTATGAAGGTGCAGAATTGGTAGTGGCCACATGGGGTTGGACTGCTGCAAATGTAAAGAAACTTTCAGCGGCATTTGAAGAACAGTATGGAGTGACAGTCCTCATTGATGAGACAAGTGGAAACGCTGACCGGTTAAACAAGGTAAAAGCCCAGCGAAAAAACCCACAGATTGATGTAGTACTGATGTCGGAAAGCTTTTCTGCCCTCGGTAATGCAGATGGTGTATTTGAAAAAATTGACCCTGCTATAGTCACAAACCTGGACAATTTGTATGATTTTGCTAAGAACGAGGATGGATACGGCCCCTGCTACTCATTGGTACGTTATGGAATCATCTATGATAAAGATAGTGTGCCAGCTCCAAAATCATACGTCGACTTATTCAATGGAGCCTATGACGGTCTCATCTCACTACCTGATATGTCCTCCACTGCCGGTCCCTACTTGTTGGTAGCAATGGCCGATTCTCTAGGGAAAAATGCACAGGATGTAGATCCCGTTTTCTCCTTCCTCGCTGAAAACAGTGATCAAGTTGCGCAATTCTACACAACCAGCTCTGAAGTACAAACCGCTTTTACTACTGGAGAAATTGCTGTTTCAGTATTTATGGACATGAATATGCCCTTGCTAACCCAAGCAGGACTTAACGTTGGCTGGGTTGATGCTGCTGAAGGAAGCTTCTCTGCAGCGGCAACCGCTAATGTAGTTAAAAATAGTCCTAACCCAGAACTGGCACAACTCTACGTTAATTACTTAATTAGCGATGAAATTCAAAATCAGGTTGCTGCTGTTCTTTCCGAGGCTCCAACTTCTAAGAACGCAACTATGGATGAAGAAAGTAAAAAATTCCTTGCCTTTGGTGCCGATTCTGTGGCTGCCTTACGTTCATTTGATGAGAGTTACATCAGTAATAAAAAAGCTGAATGGATTAACCGTTTCCAACGTGAAGTTGCCATCCAATAGTTTTAGACAAGGGGGAATTCTTTGCATAAGGGATTCCTCCTTCGTACAAGGGAATGAGAAGAATGACCAAAGAACAGTTGAAAAAAAGGGTGTGTGAACGCATTGAAAAGGAAGCCGATAAAATTATTGCTATCGGACGAGATGTGTATGCCCATCCTGAACTGGGATTCAAGGAACATAGAACAGCATCTATTTTTGCTGATACTTTACGTTCACTCCAGTTAGATTGCCGTGAAGGGATTGCCATTACTGGTGTCAAAGGGATCGGACAAGGACGCTCAAATGATGCCACGGTAATGTTACTCGGTGAATTAGATGCTGTAATCTCGCCCCAACACCCCTTTGCTGACAACCTTACCGGAGCGGCCCACTCTTGTGGCCACCATGCCCAAATAACTTCTGTCCTTGGTGCGGCAATGGGATTGGTTCCATTTCTCAAACAACTCGATGGGAATGTAGTTTTTGGGGCTGTCCCTGGTGAAGAATACGTTGAGCTGGAATTTCGTCAACGCCTACAAAAAGAGGGAAAGATTACTTTCTTTGGCGGTAAACAAGAATGGATACGCCTTGGAGAATTTGATACTATCGATGCAGGAATGATGGTCCATTCCCATGCCGGTTTGACCGATGCCAAGTTCCTCATCAATTGTGATAGTTCTGGATTTATGGGAAAAGTAATTCATTTCATAGGGAAAGAGGCCCATGCAGGAGCTGAACCCTATAATGGCATAAATGCCCTAAATGCAGCTTCTCTCGCGCTGATGGCAATTAATGCACAACGTGAAACATTCCGTGAAAGTGACCGCATTAGAGTCCACCCTATTATTACCAAGGGGGGAGACCTAGTAAACATAGTCCCTTCTGATGTGCGGATGGAGACCTATGTGCGAGGAAGAACTATTGAAGCCGTGGTAGGTGCCTCAGAAAAGGTAAACCGCGCTATTACCGGTAGTGCTATGGCTGTTGGAGCACAATTTGAAATCTCAGAGATTCCAGGGTACCTCCCTTTACGCCAAAACGAAGCCATCAATACCCTCTTTGCTGCTAATGGAGCAGCACAATTAGATTCCAGTTGTAATCTCTACGGCTATGAGTTAATGGGCGCCACGGATGCAGGAGATGTAAGTAGTATTATTCCCTTTGCCCATTTATCAGGAGGGGGTTTCTCTGGAACCGCCCATAGTAAAACTTTTGCGGTAAGTGATGAACGGATGGCCTACATCCTCCCGGCCCAAGTCATGGCTATGACAGTCATCGATTTGCTCCATGATCATGGAAAACTGGCCCGTACGATAAAAGATGCCGATCAACCACCCTTGGATAAAGAGAGCTATATAGCGTTCTGGGAGAAGTTCAACCGTACCGTCAGTTAAGATCTATAATAGTTCCTACAGCAACGTCATGTATGGGTACGATAGTATGAATTACAGCCTTGGCTTCAAAACTTGTACAATGGCAAGGATAGAGGTTTGTGATCTGGTTATCTCTAAAGAATTCGGCAGTCTTGCGGGTCTGCTCATCCGCTTTACGTAGATGAAACCCACCAATTACTGTAAGAACCCGTGTCTGTTGGCAAACTTCACGAGCATAATCGATGATGTTGCAGATACCAGCATGCGAACACCCGGTAATAATGGTTAAACCCTCATCGGTCCGTAGCGCTAAAGCACTATCGTCCAGCAGGTCATCCGGCACAAAAACCCCTTTTTCTAATCGCTCACCTAGTGGGTCCTGTAGCTCAAAGGAGTGCCTTCGAGGGATTTCTCCTAGAAAAATAAGATGTTCACTCAGCCAAACAGGCTCTCGGGAGAGCTTTAGTGTATAACTCTGCTGTAACTTCTCTAGGGCCACAGTCAAACCGAACTGCCGCCCATCCTTCTGTTTCTCAACCACTGTTAAGGGGTGAGTTACCAACCGTATTTCTTTTGATGCAGCTACCTCTAATACATACTCTAGACCACCTGTGTGATCGCCGTGGCCATGAGAGAGGATAATGATATCAAGATCACTCAAGGAGTTCCCTAGGGCGTCAGCATTGCGCACGCATAGCTCAGAGAACCCAGTGTCGAAAAGAACCTTCTTACCATCTACCTCTATGAGATAACTCAATCCAGGTTCACCCCGCAATGTGGTTCCCACTCGGGTACAATTGTCAGTCAAAACTGTGAGGCGCATACCCACTCCACCTACGCTCAAGTCATATTCCTAAAATTAAAGTAACTATACCAAAATAGATAATTAAACCAGTGATATCCACAATTGTCGTTAAGGCTGGGCTAGCAACTAAAGCCGGATCAAGTTTCAAAGCCGCGGCTCCAAGCGGTAGTAAGGCCCCTATAACAGTTGCCGATAACACTTGTGCAGCAAGTGCAACAGCAATGGCTATGCCAATCATCACCAGAGACATTGACTCGGGAATTGCAGTTGGCGATGAAACAAAGACGACCCGCAAGAAAGCAAGCGTACCGAGAACACAGGATAATAGGAAAGCTACCCGTAACTCTTTCCATACAATTTTAAATACATGCTTGGGAGCTATTTCCTTTAAGGCTAAAGCCCGTACCATCACTGTTGCCGCCTGACTTCCTGTATTACCACCAGTATCAATTAGCATGGGCATGTAAAAGGCTAGAATCATCAGATTCATAAGAGCCCCTTCATACGATTGCAAAATTTGCCCAGAAATAAGTCCAAGGAAGGCGAGAATGATAAGCCAGACTACCCGCTTGCGGAAATGGGTCCAAATGGAAGTTTTTAAGTAGGTGGTATCATCATGCTTTCCCACAATTGCCATGAACCGTTCCATATCAGCCGTTCGTTCTTCTTCAATAACGTCCATGGCATCATCGTGAGTAATATTACCTAATAGCCGACCTTCAGTATCTACTACCGGTAAGGCAACTAGATCGTAACGAGCCATCATATATACGGCATCTTCTTGATCTGCGTCGACCTTGATACTCACTACCTGAGTTCTCATTACTTCACCCAATGTCTTTTCAGGTGAAGTAAGAATTAAATCGGTAATTGGAAGTGTGCCGATTAACTTCCTTTCGTTGTCGATTACGTACAGGCGATACACAGCCTTTTTATCAGTTCTTTCTAACCTAATTCGCTCTAGTACTTGTTTAATCTGTAGGTACTGAGGATAGGCAATGTAGTCCGTATTCATGACCGAACCGGCCGAACCTTCTGGATAAGAGGCTAATGTAATAAGATCTTCTCGCTCTTTCTTCGCTAGTTCAGGCAATACAGCATTATATTTCTCTTCAGACAAGACATTAAAAAAGTCCGCCTGGTCATCAGGGGATAAACTTCTTAGTAAAGAGACGAGTTCTTTAACCCCTAACAACTGTGCAATTTCGGCTTGTTCACTAAAACTAAACTCAATAAAAATATCTGCACGTCGTTGTCTGGGAAATCGAAAAAGGATAGAAATTATAGTCTCTTCTTGAAACTCTGATAAAACTTCAGCAATTTCAGTCTGGTGAAGAGGTTCGAGGATAGCAAAAACTTCACCCTCTCGTCCCTCTTTTAATAATTGTGAGATTATAGCGATGTTATATTCTTTTTGCATAAGACAGTCCTTTTGCTTGCTTCAGGACATGTCCATTTATACAGTAATCCCAATTGAAATTACTCTACAGTAAAGGATAATTCCTGAATTGCATTGGCCTCAAAATTAAAAATCTACACGGAGGATACCCAGGATCTTCCATACCACCTTCCTTATAGAATTCCACCTATCTATTTCAGACTACTATATATCGTCTAAAGCGTACAGAGTTTTTAGTAATTTCCAAACAAAGCAAATGCGCCTATGCATGCTCACATGCCTTTGCTCTTTTTATAGAGACTATGGGTAACGCAAGGGGGTAAGGGAATTACGACGCGAGTTAGTATCCCTTGGTGTAAAAAAACTACACGGTATATTCGTCCTAGGGCGAGGTTAGCTGATTTTCTGACTGGCCGATGTATCTTCTTCACCTTGAATGAGGACTTTCAAGCCCTGCGCCTCAAATATTGCACGCGTTGCCTTTACATCCTTACGAGAAGGCTCAGAGGTTGTAGTCAAACTATAACTATAGCCTAATTCTTTCCACTTATATTCACCCATCTTGTGGAAGGGAAGTAGCTCAACTTGTTCGATGCAATTAAAGGGGGCCAGATACGTAGCCAAACGGGTAAGTTGCTCCTCCTGCAATGTCCATCCAGGAAGTAAGACATGCCGCACCCATACTGGTTTACCAATTTCTTCACAATAATCGAGGGTCGCTAATGTTTGCCCGTTGCCCCGTCCTGTTAAACGCCAACTCTGCTGATCATCGATATTTTTAATATCGAGTAACACGAGGTCTGCAGCATCAATTACAGCTTGAGAAATTTCTAAACTGACACTTCCTGCAGTATCTATAGCAGTATGAAACCCGGCTGCTTTGGAACGTTCTATTATATCTTGAGCAAATGCGGGCTGTAACAGTGGTTCTCCACCACTAACAGTTACCCCTCCTGATCGGATAAAGGACCTATACGTAATGATATCTTTTACAAGATCTTCAGAATTAGTTTCAGTTCCTCCCCCCCGTTGCCAGGTGTCGGGGTTATGACAATATTTACAGCGTAGAGCGCATCCTTGCAAAAACACTATATAACGGACTCCAGGACCATCAACGGTTCCAAAAGTTTCAACTGAATGTATTCGTCCTGTTATGGCCATACATCCCTCCTCCTATAAAAACTCGTGAAAGGTTCTATGGATAACATCAAGTTGTTGTTCACGAGTAAGTTTAATGAAATTCACAGCATATCCGCTGACACGAATAGTGAGCTGTGGGTATAACTCTGGGTGCTCCATGGCGTCGAGTAACACCTCACGATCCATAACATTCACGTTAATATGATGACCATTTTCTAGAAAGTATCCATCTAAAAGAGTGACTAAATTATCTATCTGCTGGTTTTGGTTTTTACCTAAAGCTCCAGGGACAATACTGAAGGTATACGAAATACCATCTTCAGCATCGTCGTAGGGAATGGCTGCTACGCTCTTCATACTAGCCACACATCCTTTCGTGTCACGTCCATGCATCGGGTTAGCACCCGGGGCAAAGGGATCTCCCTTTTTTCTTCCGTCTGGAGTCGATCCAGTCTTTTTACCATAGACAACGTTACTGGTAATGGTGAGCACAGAAAGCGTAGGAGTACTCTCTCGATAGGTGTGGTGTGTCCGTAATTTGTGCATAAAACTCTCTACAATTTCAACTGCTATAGCATCAACAGCTGGATCATTATTACCAAAGGCGGGGTACTCTCCTTCGATGGTAAAATCTACTATAAGGCCTCTATCATCACGAATAGGCTTAACTTTGGCATGCTTTATGGCAGAGAGGCTATCAGCAACTACACTTAATCCAGCAATTCCTGTGGCCATAGTCCTGAGAATATTCTCATCATGTAACGCCATCTCAATTCTTTCATAACAATACTTATCGTGCATATAGTGGATAATATTTAAGGTGTCGATGTAGAGCTTTGACAACCAATCACACATTGTGTCAAATTTACGACGCACTTCGTCATAATCTAGATATCCATCACCAACAGGCGCAAGTTCTGGACCTACTTGGATACCATCTATTTCATCTTTGCCCCCATTGAGCGCATATAACAAAGCTTTAGCCAAATTAACTCGTGCTCCAAAATATTGCATTTGTTTCCCAATTGTCATGGCAGAAACACAACAGGCAATTCCATAGTCATCACCATACTTTGGTTTCATCAGGTCATCATTTTCATATTGGATAGAAGAAGTTGCAATCGACATAGCCGTACAATAACGCTTAAAAGGTTCTGGTAAGCGCTCACTCCACAGAACCGTTAGGTTTGGCTCTGGAGCTGGTCCTAAATTTGTTAAGGTATGGAGGAACCGATAACTCATTTTAGTTACCATGTGTCGTCCATCTTCCGCCATGCCACCTAAGACTTCAGTGACCCATGTCGGATCTCCACTGAATAACTCATCATAAGAGGGGGTCCTCAAGAAACGAACAATCCGCAGTTTCATTACAAAGTGGTCTACAAATTCTTGAATTTCTGATTCTGTATATTTCCCTTTAGCTAAATCAGCTTCAGCATAGATATCGAGGAAGGTAGAAACACGCCCTAAACTCATGGCGGCCCCATTCTGTTCTTTAATGGCAGCGAGGTAGGCTAAATAGAGCCATTGGATAGCCTCTTTCGTATCAGTTGCAGGTTTGGAAATATCAAATCCGTAGGAAGCAGCCATCTCGGTCAATTCTTGAAGTGCTCGAATCTGTTCACTCACTTCTTCACGCTCACGGATAAGCTTTTCATCCATTATATCAAAATAGATTCCTTGCTTAGCTTTTTTTTTGCGTGTAATAAGTTCGGTCGTCCCAAACAGAGGAACTCGACGATAATCCCCAATAATTCTCCCTCGTCCATAGGCATCGGGAAGTCCTGTGATAATACCACTATGACGAGCCTTTTTCATCTCATCTGTGTAGACATCAAAAACACCATCGTTGTGGGTTTTTCGGAAATTGAATATATCCTGGACCCGTTCTGGGACCTCTCTTTCATACGCTTTGAGAGCAGAGTGGACCAACCGGATACCACCAAAAGGCATGATACTTCGCTTTAATGGTTCATCAGTCTGTAGGCCAACGATAGTTTCCAGCTCTTGGTTAATGTATCCCGGTTTATGGCTGGTAATAGTAGAAATAGTCTCATTATCAATATCATACATACCACCACGTTCTCGTTCGGTTTTTAGATAAGCAGATAGTTCTTCCCAGAGAGCTTTGGTTCGCGCTGTGCTTTGAGCTAAAAATGATTCATCTCCATCGTATGGGGTATAGTTCTTTATAATATAATTTCTAGTACTCATAATTTTCTCCTACATATATGAGTAACACAATATAAACCTTTCGCCTGTGACTCAAATCACATTGTCCTAATGTATTCTCTATAGTATTGTAAGGGGGGGGGAGGAACACATGGCAACAAACCCGATAACATGTGCGTGTTTACAAGACTTATGCCTCAGTAAAGTACCCTTGTTTGCAAGTTTAGACCACGACAGTCTTGTAACTATCACGAGTCAAATGCAACATAAATCGTACAAAAAAGGGGAAACTATCATTCGTGAAGGTTCTCTTTCGATGGGGTTTACAGTTATTCAACAGGGAAGTGCTAAAGCCTACCGCATAACAGGCGATGGTCGAGAACAGATCCTCTATATTTTTCCTACACATGACTATTTTGGTGCCCGTTTCCTTTTCACTGAAGAAGCTGTCCCCTATTCAGTCGAAGCTTTAGAAGACTCCCATGTATGCATCCTCTCAAAAAAACTACTCATGCGTCTCTTAGCAGAACACCCTCCTGTAGCAATAGAGCTCATTGAAGCTATGGCCAACCGGATGCGCCGGTTGGAACTTGTGATTCAAAGTATGGGTGGGCGCAATGCTGAGATGCGCATTGCTTCATTGTTGCTTGAATTCATAGATACCTATGGGAGAAAGACGGGGCGGGGAATCGAGGTAACGCTACCTCTCAGCCGTGAAGGAATTGCAAATTATTTAGGAATTGCCAGAGAGACGTTAAGTCGCAAACTCACCCAAATGGAAGAGGAAGGAATTATATCCTTCCTCGATAACCGCCTCATGGTGGTTGAAAACCCTGAAGCTTTGCGTGGTTTGTCTGCTCTCGCTGAATAATTAATAAAACGCAGCAAAAAGAATAATTAACAGAACAGATATAACCGTATCGAGGGAAAGAGTGTTCGCCACATAGTCCATATTCCGCTTATCATCTTGTTTCATAAAGATTGAGATAACAAATGGAGGCGGAGTTAAGAACATAACCATCATCGCATAGCGATACATGGGATCCATTCCTAGGAGCCGGTCAACAATGAGTTCATTGAGCACAAGTAACAACCCAATCGAGAGTACTTTACGCACAATAATAGTCTTCAAAGAATCTTTTAGCCCCTCTTTCTGGAAGTGAATACCATACCCTATGGTAATCGCAATAAGCGGCACAGTTAGCAGACTTAACATATTAATAAGCTCTCCCAAGGTCGCTAATAAAGGGGTAGAACTTACGTGGGGTTTAAGGAAACTCACCACCAATCCAATGATGATGGCAATAATAACGGGGCTAGAGATAAATTGTTTAAGTAACGCTGTAGGATGGCTTACATCACCACGCTCTTTAATAAGCATCGCCATCAGGACAAAGAAAACAAAGACAACCTGACCGAGGTCGACTAGAGCTATTTTACCTAAATGTTGCTGTCCATATAAACTTAGAAACAGAGCGTATCCCAACATGCCCATCTCGAAACCACCCATCATTAAGGAAAAATAGGGGGATTTTACTTTTAATGGTTTTGCAATAAGTTTCCCAAGGGCTACCATTACAGCACAAGTAAGGAAAACGAGAATTACTAATAATAGATGTTTGCCTTCAACTTCAATTGCCGAAAAAGCCTGAAATAAAAGGGCTGGTAAAGCGAGATTAGAAACCAGCTTCTTCACATCAGCGATTGAACCGGGAGAGAAGAAGCTAATTTTCTGTAATATAAAACCTATAACAAACAACAACAGAACCGGAAGTACCGGTAATAAAGTTTCAAGCATTTTGAGTATCCATACTAAAAGGTATTCGTTATGTAATATTCTAATTGACCAATTTGGAATTCACGATCAGCAAGGACTGCTTTTACCACATCTCCTATTGAGATAATTCCTACGACAGCATCATCATCAACCACTGGAAGGTGCCTGAATCGACCTGTCGTCATAAGCTGAAGACATTCATCCAAGCTTTGATGTGGCTTAACATAAGTAACTCCCTTAGTCATAACATTAGAGACAGGAACTGTTGTAGAGAGCTCAATGCGTCCTGCTAAATGTTTGATAATATCACGTTCACTCAAAATTCCTTTAATAACACCCTCTTCATCTAAAACTAATACTGCACCAATGCGGTGCTGGGTTAATTTTAGAATAGCTTGTGCCAAAGTATCATTAGGAAGAACAGTTACTACTTCACTCCCTTTTTGGTCAAGAATCGTTCTTACTGTACTCATAATCACACCTCCTGTGCATGAAATCACTTTCGATTACGATAGAATGGTACTCCGCGGGTGACAATTGCGCAAGTAGATTAATAACTAGACCAACGCATCCCACCTGCTTTCCCCTAGTATAGTATATATCAAATATTTTTTCACTATTTGACATAACCTTTTGCCAAGTTGTTTGTTTACAGTTGTACAATGGACCCAGTTCACATACACTACTTATGCAAGTATTGAATAGAGAAGGAGAAAAGAAATGAAGAAAAAAGCACTAGTAATCTTTTTAGTCTTAACCGTTATACTGTCATCTGCAGCATTTGCTGCTAGTACAGGTGGTATAGGATTCGTCAATTATGCCAGTTTGGGTGATTTACAAGAAAATAATTCAGAAGCATATATCCCTGGACTGAGGGTAGAACTTTTCCTCAATGATTACCTAGGAATATCAGCTGATGCTATGATTCTTGATTCCTGGCCAGATAGTGATGTCTACTTAATGATGTATATGATCGATGGTGTACTGAGGGCTCCGTTTGGGTTAATTGAACCCTATGTTGCGTTAGGACCAGTTTATCTAGGAGTTATCTCAGATGGAGATACTTCGCTTGCCGATGATTCTTTTGGTTTCAATGTCCGCGGCGGTGTCGATTTCAATATCTTGAGTTGGCTCAGTATTGGCGCTGAAGCTAACTTCTTTGTCGATGACCTAGGAGAGTTCTTTAACAACATTGGTGATTACTTTACTGAAACAGCACTTGACAATAGTCTTATTGGTATTACTGCTAAGTTCAAGTTCTAAAAACTTAAACGTTAAAACTCTGGAACCACCGTTTGAAGCGGTGGTTTCTTTAATATGGGCGTGATATGATAGCGCCATGGAAAGTTGTGCCCTGGTTTTTACGGGAGGCAAAGGTCCCCCACCTGGTTTTGATACCTCCCTTATCCCCTCTTGTTCATATGTATGTGCGGTCGATAGTGGTGTCGATACCGCTCTGGCACTCGGGTACCACATCGATGAGGCCCTTGGAGACTTTGATTCTATCTCTGGTTTGGAATTATTAGAGACTATTGCTCATACCCGGCTCCCATACGATAAAGATATCACCGACACTGAGGCAATGCTCCAACACATACAACAGAAAGGGTATAGTCGTTATGTGCTCGTAGGAGGTGGTGAAGGGCGTTTTGATCATCTCTTGCACCTCTACTCCTTGTTCAGTGTGTATGGCCCCCCTGCATTGTGGATAACTGCTTGTGAATATATCTATTTGGTGCACACCACGTTCACGAAGGAACTGCCTGTTCATAGCACTCTCTCAATCATCCCTGCTCTCGTACATGGCCAATCAAAGGTAACCACGCCTGATCTCTTCTGGCCCCTCCATACATTTCCAATTTCAATGAGCTCGCAAAGTATCTCTAATCGAACCAGTAAATCCATCATAACGCTAAAAGTCTCAGGGGATCCTGTCTTTATAGCGACCCCTTTCATATAACAAAATAATAACATGACAGCTAGTTGTAAATACTATACAATAGAAGCTATGGTAAATTTATAAAGGCGAGGAGACAGATGAAAAATTCCTATACAGAGTTATCTCACAAAGCACTCATGCATGGCCCATTAGAAGCCTTATTTTGTTGTATTGGCGATCCAGTAGTGGGGAATCCAACCCAAATAATGATGGAAGCAGCTTTTGAATCATTGCTGTTCCCTGCCCGGTATCTAACCTGCACAGTAACGGCTCCTCAGGTACAAGCAGCTATCGAAGGAATTAAAGCCCTCGGTTTTGCTGGAGCCAACGTAACGGCTCCGCACAAAGTTGCAGTTATCCCTTTCCTCGATAGCCTTACGGAATCAGCGCGGCTAAGTGGTGCTGTTAACTGTATTATCCGCCAAGGCGACGCTCTCGTTGGTGACAACACAGATGGAAAAGGTTTTCTTACTTCTATAGAACTTATTAGAGCAGTCAAAAACATGGATGTGTTAGTGATTGGAGCTGGCGGTGCTGCTCGAGCTATTATCACAGAATTAGCTCTTCATCATGCGTCTAAAATCACTATTGCCAACCGCACTTTAAGCAAGGCACAGGATATTATTGATCGCCTTGCTCCACATGTAAAGACAGAATTCTCAGCAGTTCCACTCACAGAAAACTTTACGATTGGAGAACGATTTGACCTCGTTGTCCAAGCCACGAGTGTTGGTCTATTTGCTCCGGATGAAGGATTAGATCTTGTTTGGGAACCTAAAACAAATGGAGAGAGAATCGCTGCTGATGTAGTATTTAACCCAATTAACACCAAATTTCTTGCTGCTGCTAAAAAGGCAGGAGCGACTACTGTAGATGGGCTGGGAATGCTAGTGTACCAGGGAGCTATCGCAGTTACCCACTGGACAGGGAAGGATGCTGAATATTCCGTAATGCGTAATGCATTGGAGAAAGCTTTTACTATTTAAGATAATAAGGAATAGCATGGATCAACCAGATAAAGATGAGCAGATTAAAATATCTAGAAAACTGCAGCGTATTATTAAGCTATCAAAGAAAATTAGTGGTAACTTTGATAGCGCAGAGCTCACTGAAGAAGAAATCGATGAAATCAATACGCGTTCAATTCCCAATAATTGGGTGACCCGAAGATTATTAAAAAAGCCGGCTAAGAATGTAGAAATTGATACTTTCATTATCCCAGTTGATGATGGGATGGTTACCGGTTATTTCTTTCGCCGTCACGATAATGATAAAAGACAACTCACCAGTTTGAGACCCTTAATAATTTTTTATCATGGAGGGGGCTGGGTCTGGGGCAATATGGATCTATATAGTTTTATATGTGCCCGTATTGCATCCATTACAGGGGCTCCTGTCCTCTCGGTAGACTACCGACTAGCTCCCCACCATAAGTTCCCAACAGCAGTAGAGGATTGCTATAATGCGCTCATTTGGGCCTCTCAAGGTGCCCGGTATTGGAAAGTTGACCCTGAACGAATATTTGTAATGGGCGACAGTGCCGGGGGAAACCTTGCTGCAGTAGTTAGCCGTCTATCACGAGACCGCAAAGGGCCAAGTATAGCGGGACAAATTTTAATTTACCCGATTACAGATGGAAGGCTGCGTACGACTTCCTTTAATAAATTTAAAGATAGTCCCACCCTTACCGGTCGAGATATGCAATTTTTTGTTAAGAGTTATCAAAGTGAACCAAAAGATATTCTCAACCCCAACTTCTCCCCCTTGCTATCTAAAGATCACTCACGATTACCACCAACCCTCATCATCACGGCCGACAATGATCCGTTACTAGATGATGGAAAACTGTATGCTGAAGCTTTAGCTTCCGCCGATACTCCTGTTAAGTTGCTTGAGTGTAAAAATACGGTTCATGGCTTCCTCGCTTTCCCCGCAGCTGAAGGAGCAGAAGAGACTGAAACAGCTATTATGCAATTTGTGGGAGGAAGGCCGATTGAACAGATAGAACTTTTAACCATGCGGGAATTAAAGAAACAGAATAAACAAGAGTTAAAGATCTCTCATAAAAGAAATAAGTCTTTTATGGCCGTCGAGGTAGAAAAATAACGTTATTCTTGCATCTCTTCCGCTTTTCTTAAAGCGGGAATCTTACCAATAAGTAATCCAATCGATTCTCGAAAAAACCCATACTTTTTCTCACCTGTTGCAGAGAAGTAGCAATACCAACAAGCTTCATCCTGTTTATAACGTACATCACACGTCATAATATGGGCACTAGCCCATCCTCTATCAGCAGGCACGAGTATAGGTTCTCCCATTCGCTGCCACTGCAAACCATCTTGGCTAGACAATAGTATAATCGCTGAAGCTTCTTTCTTACGTGCATCATCCCAGTAGCGTGCATTTTGTAAGGCTACATACGAATCGGTTCCTCTGTAAATATTCAGCCGTCCTGTAGCTAGATTTCTCCATGTATCGTTAGGCGCTGCCTCTAGCAATGGCAATTGAGATTCAGCCGTATAGGTTTCACCTAAGCTGCTTGAAAAGGCTGTACAGATATAGCGTGTAGATGCTGGATTTTTACCATATTTAGAGGCTCCAACATACATGCGATACCCACCATCAACCGAAACTATTTGCGGATGGCTTAAGGCTGGCTTCTTCAGATAATCACCTGCAGCAGGTATATCTTTAGCTTCAAGTAATAATCTTGGTTCACTCCAGATGGTCAGATCGCTGGAGCTTCTCATCTCGATATGGGACCCTACGACATAATTCTTTCGCATCCGTTTGGTAAAACGTTCTGCAAAAGGGATCGGCCGACCATGCCGTTCGTAGATAATGTGGAAAACCCCTTTCTCTTTGAATAAAAATGGATATTTCCCCCGCACTTGAACCAGCCCCATGGGGTCCCACCGGATACCACTTTCTGAAATATAATGCTGAATACCTAACCATGAATGGGCAAATAGATGCCACTTACCGTCAGGAGAATCCTCAGGGAAAAGAAAAACGGGGCAAGAGAGACGTGGAACATACCACAGATCAGGGATTACACTTTCATCTGAAAAAGGAAACCATGAGGACTCTAAGAGTTTTTCTACTGGTTGAACACGAGTGTTCATCATAATTAGTTTCCTTTTCTCGGACCTTTTCTACTTTTCCGACTAAAAATAGGATCTAGGTATTTTTCCATATCAAATCGTGCCGTAATGCGTTTCATGATGACAGTGTAGAGGAAAAAACTTCCTCCAATAGAGACTAGGAACATGGCCCCAAACCATAACGGCATCATTGAGCTTTCGGGATCAACAAAGCGCGCGATAAGGACCAAACATAGAATAAATAAGATAGCCATTACTAAAATATTCACGATAGTCGCACCGAGTATAAAAAGAATTGTATTTACTTTTTTATTCATCCACTGTCTCCTTATTATCATCAATTTCCAAGTTCTTTCGATGGAAAAACAGAATATTAAGCATGAGTAATATCCCAGTCACTACAATAGAAGCGTCCGCTACATTAAATGTCGGCCAGCGCTCAAATCCAAATAATCCATACACCTCAACGCTGAAGAAATCGACAACTCCAAGGGGTCTAAAGATTCGGTCTATGATATTACCCATTCCTCCGCCGACGATTCCGGCCAACATCCAGCGCTGAAAACGGGTTATATCGGAAGAACGTACCATGTAAAACACTATCAGTAGTAGTAGCGCGAGGGGGAGTAAAATAAAGAAAATCCCTTTTAAGGTATCGGGCAATCCTGCCCCGATACTAAACCCAATCGCCAAATTTCTTACATGACAAATCCATATGAAATCAGAAAGAAAAGAGGCATGCACACTCCCTTGTGGGATTGTTGCAACCACCCAAGCTTTAGTCCCTTGGTCAACACCAATAATGGCAAGGGTGAGGATAAAAGGAAGAAAACGGTCCCGTCGTGTCTGCTCCATGGTGAAATTCATCCTACTACAGTGCAGTCGGAAGTGCAATGAATGTAGTCTCTAATCCTAGGTTTGCAGCAAGGTCGTTTGCCATTTGTTGCACCCCAAAGACTTCAGTTGCGTAATGGCCACCACAAATCATGGTTATGCCAGCCTCTTGGCAAATGGAGTGCATCGCATGGGAGGGTTCTCC
>CAZGDR010000005.1:0-17827 GCA_964524755.1 uncultured Spirochaetaceae bacterium | reverse complement strand
GCTATAGTGGCATTGTTACCTAATTCAGGGTGCGCATCGAGGGGTAAATGGGCCGCAAACAAAGCCATATCATGGGCTAACAGGGTTGCTATCCGTTCATAGTGGAGAGCTGTGATAGCAATTGGTTTGCCCCAGAATAGACCGTGATGGACAAAGATAGCATCACTGCTCATTTCCGCCGCTTTTTTGAAGGTCGCCAAAGAAGCATCAACGGCACAGACAACTTTCTTAATCTCCTTACCAGGGCGTCCCACTTGTAAACCATTTAAAGAGGCATCGACATCGACAAAAGCATCGAGGTGTAAACGTGTAGCTATATAATCTGCAAGTACTTCTATTTTCATGACTCTAGTATAGAGAGTTGACATCAATTATTCCACCACCTATAGTGAGCCACATGGCAGATTTAGAGTTTGTACGCCGAGAACTTACGGCTGAAGAAGCAAAATTCACTTATGATCCCTCTATTGTCGATTCCTGTGGTGCAATCCCGAGCGACCCCGTAATAATTGGGCAACCAAGGGCTATGCGTGCCTTACAGATGGGGCTCTCAATTTCTGGAAAAGGGTACAATATTTTTGTGAGTGGGGATCCTGGCACGGGCCGCTCAACTGCTATCCGACAGGCAACGGCTACGCACTCCTCAGATATATCTCAATTGCGCGATATCGCCTTTATCCATAACTTTAAATACCCGAATGCCCCAAGAGCCCTCACTTTTGCTCCTGGAGAGGGACGCGCTTTTGCTTTAGCGATGAAGGATTTTATCGTTAATCTCCGCCAAGCAATTACCAAAAATATAACTAATGGTGAGACTATTGATGGACCAAGTCTTTCCAAGCTTGCTAAAACATTGTTAGCTGATATTTCTCAGAAATTTAGTGACCCCACGGTACAGTCTCATCTCCATCAAATCCAACAAGATTTAGCTGAACATACTATCCTTCTAAACCAAAAATACGAGCAATTGAAAGATACGTTCTTTTTACGTTATAGCGTTAACTTGCTAGTCGATCATGAACAAACTACCTCACGTCCCCTTATCTTTGAAACCCACCCCACCTTCGCCAACCTCTTCGGTTCACTAGATGCTCCGGGTGAGGTACGCGATGAACGGTATCTCCCCTTCCTTTCTATCCATGCAGGTTCGTTGCTGCAAGCCGCAGGCGGTTATATAGTAATTAGTGCTGAGGAGATGTTAACCGTAGAGGGTCTTTGGGAAGCTTTTAAACGTTTCCTCACTACATCTGCTCTTGTTATTCAAAATGCAGCCCTCAGTCCCTCCCGTTCAGCCGGTATACGTCCTGAACCAGTTCCTTTGGAAGTTAAGGTACTCTTGGTGGGAAGCGAAGATTCGTATGATTCTTTCTGTGACCATGATCCTGATTTTTTGAAGTTATTCAAAGTTTCAGCTGAATTTGATTACACCATGCCAGCAAATAAAGAAAACATTGCTGGGTGCATTGGTTTCATCAGGATGGTGAGTAAAACAGAAAATCTACTCCCTGTTGATTCAGGCGCCATTGCGGAATTACTCAGATATAGCGCTCTTGCCGCTGAATCGCGTGACGAATTGACCACACAGCTCTCTTTAATTGCTGATTTAATCCAAGAATCTAACTATTGGGCACGAGTCCTTAAGTTAGATAGTATTACTCAAGAAGCCGTACTACGAGCTACATCTGAACGAGATTATGTCTCTAGTGTTACTGAAAACCGAATCGTCGATGAGATAGCTACCGGCGAGATGATTATTGCCCTTGATGGATATAAAACAGGGGTTGTTAACGGTTTGGCAGTTCTTGATCGTGGTCCAGCCTCCTTTGGCACCCCCACCGTCATCAGTGCAACCGTAGCCCCAGGTAATGAGGGTATAGTTAATATAGAACATGAAGCAGGTCTTTCAGGTGAAATTCACGACAAAGGGTTATTAATCCTTGAGGGGTACCTTCGCAAGAGGTATGCCCGAAACTTCCCTCTTTCGATCTATTCAGGAATTTGCTTTGAACAATCCTATGCCGAAATTGACGGTGATTCAGCCTCTTCTAGTGAGCTTTATGCACTTCTTTCAGCGATTGGAGAAATTCCTATTAAACAGAACATTGCTGTTACAGGTTCTGTTAACCAAATGGGAGAGCTTCAACCAGTAGGTGGCATCAATGAGAAGATCACTGGGTTCTATAATGTATGTAAACACCTTGGTATAAAAAGCCATCCAGGGGTTATTATTCCCGTCCAGAATATTAAAAGCCTTATTCTCCCCTATGAAATCATCGAGGCTATTGCGCGCAAAGAGTTTCACATCTATCCTGTCCAGACCATTGATGAAGGGATGCAAGTCCTCACCGACCGGCCGGCCGGAACGCGTAATAAGAAGGGTAACTTCCCCATTGATACCTTAAACCGAACTATTGAGGATCGCTTGAAAGATCTGTATGAGATATCCCGTCCGCAGAATTAGAAGTCTCTCGAACTCTTTTATGCTCATGGTGCTTCCCAAAATAGTATAACCAACTCATTGCATGTTCAATTATTGAACATGCTGTTCTCCGAGAATAATCTTATTTCTATTCTTCCAATTTAAGACTTAGCGGCTACTATAGATTTTTCCATTCTCTTCCAAAAATGAGAGAGGAGAATGAGAGAAAATATGAAGGTAGCACTATCGGCAATAGGTTGACTCACCTGTATTCCTAAAACACCAAAGGTCTGGGGCAAGGTGAGGATAACTGGAATAAAGAATAATCCTTGCCGTGATAACGCTGTTAAAGAAGCTTGTTTAGATTTACCTACAGACTGAAACAACATGGCAATAAAAATATTAATAGCCTGTAGGGGCATGATCATACATTGAAGTCGCATAGCTAACGCTCCAATTTCAACTACTTTAGGATCTGTTTTAATAAAAAATCGCATAATCGCAGGGGCGAATATAAAACCAATTGTACCAAGGATTAGAAATCCAATAACTCCTGTTACCACCGAGAACTTAAAAGATTCTTTGAGTCGATCAAGACGGTTCGCGCCCCAACTAAATCCAGCAACGGGTTGGAACCCTTGTCCAAAACCAATCAAAGCTGAACCCAAAAATTGCATAGTGCGCGTAACAATAGTCATCGCAGCCAACGCCGAATCACCAAAAGGGGCCGCCACATTATTCAAGATAATCATCGAAATACTCGCTAGTCCCTGACGGTAAAAAGCGGGCATCCCTGTCGAGAGCACCTCTGTAAAAATCCACTTCTCCCATCTGAAACAAGAAAGCCCTAAATGTAACGTACTTTTTTTACGGATATAAAAAGATAATAAAATCGAAAAAGCTACGAATTGGCTGAAAACAGTCGCTATGGCAGCTCCTCGGATGCCCATGTTAAATCCAAAAATAAGAATAGGATCAAGTACAACGTTTAATAAAGAGCCGGTGACCATTCCCCGCATACCTAAGCTGGCATTCCCCTCGGCACGTAGATTCGTGTTCATGACAAAAGAGGCGGCCATGAGGGGAGCGCCGAACAAAATTATACCGCCATACGACTCAGCATACGGTAAGATAGTCTCTGTAGAACCGAGCAGGCGCATGAAAGGACGAAGAAAAGAAACCCCTACTATTAAGAGAATGAGACCTACCCCCAGTGCCGTAAAAAAGGCTGTCGATAAAACTTGGTTAGCCTTGTCATTCTCTTTTGCTCCCAATAGGCGAGCTACAAAATTTCCTGAGCCCATCCCTAGAGTCATGCCAATAGCTTGAATAATAGACATTATGGCAAAAACAATACCCACAGCCCCACTAGCTTGCGTTCCTAAGCGACTGACAAAGACCGTATCGGCCATATGATAAAAGGTAGTAATCAACATAGTAATGATGGTGGGAATGGCAAGAGATGAAATTAAACGAGGAATAGGCGTTTCTGTCATCCGCTTATAGTTCTCTTCAACCGTCAATCGTTTTGTTGCAAACAACGCCATTAGCTCTCCCCTCTGCTCTGAGAAACCTGGGCATACCAAGCATGCATCAGAATGCCAAAAGCTACAGAGACATTCAGTGACCCCTTAGTACCCACTAAAGGAATACTTACTCGACCGAGCGAGGCATCGGCTAGAGCAATCATTTCAGGACTTACGCCTAACTCTTCAGAACCAATGATCACAGACCCTTGAGCAGGAAATGTAAATTCATCTACGTTCACCCCTCCCACTTCTAAAGCAAAAACAGGATTGTCTTTAATCGTGGCAGCTATCTCTTCAACTGATTCCTGCTGCCAAGGGATTGTTTCGGTACAACCCCGAGCACTTCGTATTGCCCGTGGATGTGTTGGTGGTGCCGTTGGATGCACCAATACTATATTCTGTACGCCAAAAGAATCGGCAGTTCTAAAAACTGAACCCACATTGAAAGGAGAACGGAGTCGATCAAGGACCACAGTAAAAGGAAATACTTCTCTCATTGTCACATCCAACTGGTCGTTTTCTTTAAAGTCCCAATCAGCTTTGTCGAGACCAAGGTCAGCATGTATTAAATAAGCAACATCTGCGACAGCCCAAAGTAAATCTTGCGTATACAGTTCGGCTTCAATATTGCGGCATTGCAATCGAGTTAAATCTCTAATTCTTTTATCTGGGGATTCTTCTATGAGGCGGCAAACAGATTTAAGATAATCCTTATCATAGCCTTTCCCTTCGCGCAAAGAAAATACTATCTCATCGAGAATACGGGCACATTTGCGTAACTTTGTCCCCTCAGCTAGGGAGGCGAGTTTACGAATTGTTATCAACACTTTCCTCACTAGAAGCCTGGGATGGGGAGACACAGAGTACTAATTCACCTTTAATTGTCCCCCGTTGACCAAAGTTTTCAGCTACATCCGCAGCACTCCCTTCTAGATATTCTTCAAAAGCCTTAGTCATCTCTCTTCCAACTAAGACTTGCCTTGTAGGTGCTAGTTGAGCGAGCTCCCCTAAGAGCTTCACCACTCTAAATGGTGATTCATAGAGGACAAAAGCTTCATCTCTCTCCAGTAGCTGTTGTAATCGTTTGCGCCTCCGCCCGGCGCGAGGACTGAGAAAACCCTCAAATAAAAACGATTTTCCCACAAACCCACTAACTGACACAATCGTTGTCAAAGCTGAAACACCTGGAATAGGAATTACTGAATAACCTGCTTTTCTTACCGCATTAACAACTCGGGCACCCGGATCGCTAATACCAGGAGTCCCTGCATCTGAGATAAACGCAACCGATAGCCCTTCACTTAAGAGTTTCACAATACCAGCAGCCGAAGCCGTCTCATTGTGCGCATGGCAGGCTATTAAGCGTTTATGAATAGCATATCGGGTCAATAAGCGCTGGGAGTGTCTGGTATCTTCACAGGCAATCACATCGACCTCACGTAAGGTCTGAAGAGCTCGCATAGTAATATCTTCCAAATTGCCAATTGGTGTCGCCACCATAAATAATGTTCCCATTTTGGTATTCTAGCGGTTAAATGGGCCATGAGCAATGGTGAATTTTACCAACACAGACACAATCTTTATTGAAACTGCAAAGAAAAAAATTATTTGCCGTATGAAACAGGTAATAAACTAGGTTTAAAAGAAGTTTTCTTTTACTTGGCACGCCGATTGCATGTAGGTATATAGCAAACTACAAAAAGAACGCTGAACTCATAAACACGTTCATGAGGAGATAGTATGAGAATAATTAAACGTTTCAAAGACATTGTAAATGCCAATGTACATGCCAGACTGGACAAAATGGAAGATCCTGAGAAAATGATTCGATTCATGCTCACGGAAATGGAAGAGACTTTAGTCGGAGCAAAAAGCTCCGCCGCTGAGCGTCTTGCCAATCGAACAGTTATTGAACAAGAAATTAAACAGACGAAGGAACAATTAAAACGATGGAAAAATCGTGCACAACTAGCCGCTGAAAAAGATCGAGACGACCTTGCTCGTGAAGCCTTAATAGAGAAAAACCGGATAGCAAAACGCTTGACTGGCTTAGAAGAAGAATTCATCCAAATGGAATCTATTATTACTTCTATGCAGGAACAGATTACCAAACTCGAAGCTAAACGGGAAGAAATACGTGACAAACAGAGAATGCTAGTCCAACGCGCCTACCATGCTAAAGAGAAGAAAAAGATGGTCGAGACGCTACGAGCCATGGATACTGCTGCAAATTATAGAAAGTTTTCCGAACTGGAAGAGAAAATCGAACGCATGGAGGCTGATGCTGACATGGCCGGATTTTCAGGCAATGCCCAATCCGCTGAAAAACAATTCTCAAAGATGGAAACAGACGAAGCTATAGAAGCTGAATTGGCGGCTTTAAAAGCTGATAAAAAGAAGGACAAGTAAGTATGGCTGAATATTATAAACAAAAAAGATATAAAGGGGAGGATTGGTTTAACACGAGGAAATTGCGACGCTCCCGCAACGGGGTCCTATTAGGAGTTTGCCAAGGCTTTGCTAATTGGCTTGAAATACCGGCTTGGGCCATCCGTCTTGGAGTCATTATTGCCTTTATCTCCAGCGGCTTCTTTCCCATCGGATTTCTCTATTTAGGTGCAACTTTGCTGATGAAACCTGAATTATCGTAATCAATAGAGGTCGCCAATCGGCGATCTTTATTTTTCAAGTATCTCGCGATACTTGCGGAACAACCCGCGAAACTGATCGTAGGTGAGGCCCAACAACGTAGCTGCTTCTTTTTGCACCCCTCCGGTCGCCTCTAATGACCGACGTAAGAAGGAAAGATCTAACTCCTGTTTTGTCTCTTTGTACTGATCTAAAGGTAAATCTTGATGAACAAGAGAAGACTTACCCTCTTCTGGAATTGCCTTAAATGGGTTTTCAAAAGGATTAAATGTAACTTCTGTTATCAGGCGACCTTCGGAGCGGTACACAGCTCGTTCAATTACATTCTTTAACTCTCTTACATTACCTGGCCAAGGATAAGCTTTTAACTCTTCCTTGAGCTGAGGAGAGAGAATGGGAAGATCGCTCTTGTCACATTCCAGCGCCATTTTAGCGGCAAAGTACTCGGCTAATAAAATTATATCATCTTCCCGTTCCCTCAGGGGAGGGAGAAACAAAACCTCAAAAGAGAGTCTGTCTAAAAGATCTTCTTTGAATGTACCCTCAGCGCACATATCTAAAAGATTCGTATTTGTAGCGCCCACAATCCGGACATCGGCTTCGTGAGTTTTTGAAGATCCTACCCGTTCAAACGTACCATACTCTACAACCCGCAGAATCTTCTCTTGCACTTCAAGTGGAATAAGCCCTATTTCATCGAGAAAAAGCGTTCCTCCTTCAGCCTCCTCGAAGCGCCCTTTTCTAGTTTTTGTAGCCCCAGTAAACGCCCCAGCTTCATAACCAAACAACTCAGTTTCAATTAAAGATGGGGGTAGAGCAGCACAGTTAACAGTTACCAAGTTATGTTGCCAACGTGGACTCAGGTAGTGTAAACGAAGAACAGCCAACTCTTTACCACTACCTCGCTCTCCTACCACCAACACACTTCTATTGACGGTGGCAGCCCGACTCACAGCTTGTTGGAAATTTAAGAATACTTCTGACTCTCCCAAAGGAGCTTGTGCATACCCTGGTCTTTCTTCACTCATAGGTTTAATATACCATGTATTGGTAAATTTTACCAAACTAAACCTATCCTTTCGATTTAAATAATACGGTACACTCCTCATAATTCTTGCTTGCAATAGGCTTGAGAATGTTTCATAGTAATCATGGTATTGTTTTTGATGTTGGCACGTTTCATGCAACCTTATGAGTGAGAGTTCATAGAAAACTCTAGAATTGAGAATAGAAGGAGCAAAATATGGGAATTTTCTCACGATTCATGGATATCGTAAATGCCAATATCAACGCCCTGCTAGATAAAGCGGAAGATCCCGAAAAAATGATCAAGCTCATGATGCAAGAGGTTGAAGATACCTTAATTGAATTGAAATCTTCCTGTGCTGCTAAAATTGCATCGAAAACTACAGTTGAAAGAAAACTGAAAGAGCAAGTAGACTTAATTGATCGGTGGATGAACCGGGCTGAACTAGCCATATCCAAAGGCCGCGAAGATTTAGCACGTGAAGCTTTAATTGAAAAACGCAAAGCGCAAGCAGATTTAGAACAACTAAAAGAAGACGTAAAGAATTACGAAAGTATCATCACCAAGAGCAAAGAGGATATTAGTCGTCTAGAAGATAAAGTTCGTTCTTTACGCCAAAAACATCGTAGTATTGTTGAGAGAGCAACACGAGCCAGAGAAGCCCAAGCAGCCAACGATAGTGTAAGCAGAGCCTCTGATGCACGCTTTGACCAGATGGAACAACAAGTGGAACGGATGGAAGCACAGACCAATATGAATCAGACTAAAGTCGATCTCGAATCAAAGTTTGTTGACCTTGAACAGATGGATGACATTGAAGCTGAACTCGAAGAGTTGCGTAAGCAGAGTCAAAAAACCAATTGAACACCTAGGGAAGGAAAATAATGGGAGATACATTAATTTCAATTATAGCAATCGTTACCCCCTTTTTATTCGTCATGTGGATTATTTCGACGGCCACAAAGGGAAAACAACGGAAACAACGCTCTTTTAAAGAACCCGAAGATGTACAAAGTAATCGGGAACTGGAAAAAGAAATTATGGCCTTGAGCAAGCGAATAGAAAATCTGGAGATTATACTTCGCAACAGACAGAACAATAAGGAATAGGAAGGATGTATATGGCTACGAAACGATTATATAGGGCCCGCAGAGGGAAAGTATTTGGAGTCTGCCAGGGAATAGCAGAATGGAGGGACCTTCCTGTTGATACCTTGCGTACGATTGTTTTTGTCGCAATGTTAGTCACAGGTATAGCTCCCGGTATTATTATCTATGCCCTCGTAGCCCTTTTCTTACCACTAGAACCTGGATATGGTACCTATTATGGAGATTCGAATAATAATTATGACCAACAAAGTGAACAACCCCGTTCACGTGAGGACTTACGCGAAACGTTCGAACGGTTAAAGAAAAAAGTGCAGGGAATGGAAGAAGAAATCTTCGATAAAGAGCGTGACTGGGATCAACGCTTCCACGATGATAACCAATAAAAGATAACTATTCCCCCTAAACCCCATTATTTTGAAAGGAGTTGTTAGGTATTTCTAATGACTCCTTTTATTTTGGCCTTGACGAAAGTTTTAAACTTCACTATTACTTAGGTACCTAACTAATAGAGGAAGATATGCAATTACCACCACATTCTTGTGCAAGCATTCCGTTACTAGCACAGATTACCCGCTTACGTTTTGCCCGGGCCCACGCTTTACTAGCTGCTAGTGGTCTCCACCCGAGCCAGTTCCATCTCCTGACCTTGTTGGGAAGTTCTGGAGGGTTAAGCCAAACAGAGATAGCTTCACACCTCCTAATAAAACCATCAACTTTAACCGTTATGATTAGACGCTTGATGAAATCTGGGCTCGTTAACAAAACAAAAGATCCCCATGATGGGCGAATTTTACGAGTCTACATTACTCCCCAAGGGAGCCAGATATTAGAAGGGGCAAACCAGAAATTTCCTCTCATTGAAGAGGAGACTTTTGCCGGATTTACACCAGATGAAAAAGCTACATTTGAATTATTAGGATTAAAAATCCGCGACAACTTGTTAAAAGCCCTTGGTGGGGAGGATCTCATATGTCAGTGGTACTAAAATACCTAAAAGAATCCATGTTACCCATTATTCTTGTAATCGTTCTACTTATTGTGAAAGTCATTGCCGATTTGGCCCTCCCCCAGTATACCTCTGACATTGTAAATATCGGTATTCAACAAGGTGGCTTAGAGACAACCCTTCCAGAAGCCCTCACTCTTCAAACCTACACTACATTACAAGAGAGTCTGCCTGAAGCTGAACGTAATACGTTGCAGAATGCCTACCGCTACGAAGAGACAATGTATGGACAACCGGCTTATGTATTAGAGACTCAAAATGAATTAGACCCATCGACACTAGCTTTCGCTTTAGCAAAAATAAGTATGGGGACTGCGGTATCGCCTTTTGATAAATTGGTACAGCAAGCCGCCCTGCAACAAATTAGAGAAGAGTATAAAACTCTAGGCATATCAGTAACAAAGCTTCAGAATTCTTACATTGGCAGGACCGGCTTACAGATGATTGGTGTTTCCGCTATAAGTGTTATTTCTTCAATCATGGTTGCTTTTTTTGCTTCTCGTAGTGCCGCTAAATTAGGAAAAAGGCTACGATCTGAGGTTTTTCATAAAGTAGTCGGGTTTAGTCAGAACGAGATGGATGGTTTTTCAACAGCATCATTAGTTACCCGCAGTACCAATGATATCCAGCAAATTCAACAATCTTTTGTTATGATTTTGCGAGTCGTAATCTTTGCCCCTCTCATGGCCCTGGGAGGTATTTTTCGTGTTTTACGCACGAATGTTGACATGTCATGGATTATCGCTTTAGCTGTTGCAGCTATTTTTGCAGTCGTCATAGTAATGTTTGCATTAGCTATGCCCCGCTTTAAAAAGCTCCAGATCTTTGTTGATAACAATAACCGCATAGTGCGTGAAATGCTCACTGGGTTACAGGTGATTCGGGCTTTCAACACTCAGGCACACGAACAAGAAAGGTTTGAAAAAGCTAATACCGACCTTACCAACACTTCTTTGTTTGTTAACCGGGTCATGTCGGCAATGATGCCACTCATGATGCTTATCATGAATCTCACTACTATTCTCATTGTTTGGAAGGGTGGCCAACAAATCCAGGCAGGAACTATGCAGGTAGGAGATATGATGGCTTTTATCCAATATGCCATGATGATAATCATGTCTTTCTTAATGATTACCATGCTCACGATCATGTTACCGAGAGCCTCGGTCTCGGCTAACCGTCTTAAGGAAGTTCTTGCTACACCAATCACGTTACGATCACCCGCTACAAAAGTTCCCTTCCCCCAGCAGGTCGATGGAAAGATAATTTTTGATAAGGTGGGGTTCGCCTATCCGGGAGCCAATAGTGATGCCATTTCAGATATTTCATTTATAGCTGAACCAGGATCGACGGTAGCAATTATTGGTAGTACCGGTAGTGGTAAATCGACTATCTTGAACCTTATTCCCCGTTTCCATGATGTGACTTCTGGCTCCATTACCCTAGATGGTGTTGATATCCGTCAGCGGGATCTAAAAGAACTACGCCGACTGATCGGCTATGTACCGCAGAGAGGGTTATTGTTCAGTGGAACCATAGCCTCTAACATTGCCTATGGTGATGACACTATTACCCAAGATACAGTGGAATGGGCGGCTTCGGTAGCTCAGGCCTCAAATTTCATTGAGGAGACAGTAGATGGGTATGAAAATATAATTTCTCAAGCCGGAGCCAATGTCTCAGGAGGACAGCGCCAACGCTTATCTATCGCGCGTGCTATTGCCCATAAACCCAAAATATTATTATTCGATGACAGCTTTTCAGCCCTCGATTATCGCACCGAGCTCCTTCTGCGCCAACAATTACAAAACGAACTCTCTTCGACAACCGTTCTCATTGTTGCTCAACGTATCAGTAGTATCCTCCATGCCAACACTATTTTGGTTTTGGACGAGGGGCGTCTCGTTGGACAAGGTACACACTCTCAACTTCTTAAAAGTTGTCCAGTGTACCAGGAGATTGCTCAATCACAATTATCTCAACAGGAGCTCGAGAGCCATGAGTAATAAAGAACCTACTAAAACACCATCCCCCCCATTTAAAGGACCTGGTCCAGGCAGAGGACATGGGATGCGTACACCAGTCGAAAAACCAAAAGACTTTTCTGGAACGACACGGCGTTTAGCTAAGCGTCTTTCACCCTACACCGTTGCTATCATCCTCGTGCTTGTGTTTGCCTTAGGGGGAACCTTTTTCACCATTCTTGGCCCTAAGATTTTAGGGACTGCCACTACCACTATTTTTGTCGGTATTACCGGGACCTTAGCTGGAGGAACGGGAATTGACTTTGCAAAAGTAGGCTCCATCCTCATAACTTTAGTGGTCCTCTACCTTTTAAGCGCTGCACTGATGAGCAGTCAAGGAATTATCATGAGCACCATCACTCAAAAGATAGCCAAGGCGCTGCGGAAAGAGGTTACAGATAAAATTCATCGCATGCCCATGCGAAGCTTCGATTCCATTACCCATGGAGAAATACTCTCCCGTGTGACAAATGATATCGACACCTTGAGTCAGAATCTCAACCAGGGCCTCATTCAGGTGTTAACCTCTCTGACTACCATGATTGGGGTTACTGTGATGATGCTCACCATAAGTTGGCTTATGACGTTGATAGCCTTAGTTATTCTACCGATCGCCATCCTCTTCATTTCTCGCGTCGTCAAAATCTCCCAAAAATACTTTATGGAACAACAAAAATCATTAGGAGAAATTAATGGTCAGGTAGAAGAGGTCTATGGTGGACATATTGTCGTGAAGGCTTTCTGTGCTGAAGATCAAGTCACGGCAACCTTCGACCAAACCAATGAAAAACTCTATGAATCGGCATGGAAGTCACAATTCCTTTCAGGTCTTATGATGCCAGTTATGCACGGAATAGGAGACTTAGGCTATGTTGCAATAGCATTACTGGGAGGAACCCTCGCTATTAGGGGAGTTATCACGGTTGGCGATATTCAAGCTTTCATCCAGTATATGCGCAACTTCACCCGACCCATATCGCAAGTTGCACAAGTAACGAATATGTTACAGTCAACGGTAGCAGCAGCCGAACGTGTGTTTGAATTCTTGGACGGCGAGGAAGAGAGCCAAGAGAGCACGGCTTGTATTCTTGGCAGGCTTAAGGGCGAGGTAGAATTTTCCAAGGTGGCCTTTGGGTATGATCCTAATGTCCCAGTAATCAATAATTTTAATGCCCACATTACCCCTGGGATGAAGGTGGCGATTGTTGGACCAACTGGGGCTGGAAAAACGACGATGGTGAAGCTATTGATGCGGTTTTATGAACTTAATCATGGGACTATAAAGATAGATGGTCAAAACATCGCAGACATCACGAGAGAAGACTTGCGCTCTCATTTTGGAATGGTGCTACAAGATGCTTGGTTGTTTAATGGGACTATCTGTGAGAACATTCGTTATGGTCGTCTAGAGGCAACCGATGAGGAAGTGATTGCGGCGGCAAAGGCAGCTCGGATAGACCACTTTATTAACACATTACCCGATGGATATGATATGATGATTAATGAAGAATCATCTAACATTTCACAGGGACAACGCCAGCTGATTACCATTGCACGGGCTATTCTGATGAATCCCAGTATGCTTATTCTCGATGAAGCTACGAGCTCGGTTGACACCCGCACTGAAATTTTGATTCAAGAAGCGATGGATAATTTAATGGCAGGTCGGACTAGTTTTATCATTGCCCATAGATTATCAACAATTAAAAATGCTGATATTATTCTTGTCATGCAAGATGGAGATATTATTGAGCAAGGCTCACACACTGAATTACTAGCAAAACAAGGTTTCTATGCTGATCTCTACAAAGCACAATTTGAAAAAATTGGGACCGTTCCAGCATAAAAGCCCATCTAGTCAAAGAATGCTTACCACGGTAGAATTATAAGAAATTGTGAGGAGGACGCTGGGTTGTTAGTTGGCTTAGACGTGGGATCCACCACGATTAAATGTGTTGTACTGGATGACGATGGACGTATTGTGTTCTCACAGTATGAACGTCATCTTTCTCAAATTGCTTCACAATCAGCACACTTATTGGAACATATCAGAACCAATGTCCTTCACGGTAAACCGGCTAAACTTATGATTAGCGGATCAGCTGGAATGGGTATGGCTGACCGGTGTTCCCTCCCTTTCATCCAGGAAGTATATGCTACACGAGTTGCAGCTCGGCGTCTCGTTCCAGATGCCGATGTAATTATAGAGCTGGGAGGAGAAGACGCAAAAATCCTCTTCCTCTCGCAGGGAATGGAAGTCCGGATGAATGGCAGCTGTGCTGGTGGTACAGGGGCCTTTATTGACCAAATGGCCTCGCTACTTCAAATTACAGCTGATGAAATGGATCAAGAAGCAGCTCTAGCCGAAAAGGTCTACACGGTGGCGTCACGCTGTGGGGTTTTTGCAAAATCTGATATTCAGCCGCTTCTTAATCAAGGTGCTCGCAAAAGTGATATAGCAGCAAGTATTTTCCAAGCTGTCGTTAATCAAACGATTGGTGGATTAGCCCAGGGAAGAGTTATAAAGGGCAAAATTGTCTATCTTGGTGGACCTTTAACTTTTATGCGGGAGTTGCGCAATGCTTTCGATGGCGCCTTGCATACAACAGGTGTCTGTCCTGAGAATTCACTCTTTTATGTCGCCCTCGGAGCAGCTTATTGTGCGACAAGTACGATTGATATCTCCGAAGCCATTGACCACCTAGAAAAACACACAATCGAAGATGCCGTCGTTTCCATGCCTCCCCTCTTCGCCAACCAAGAAGAGTACAATAAGTTTGCTGCGCGCCACGCGCAAGCTACTGTTGCTACAACTTCTCTCGGCACAGAACCAGCGAATGTCTATATTGGCATTGACGCCGGCTCAACAACCGTAAAATCTATAGTTATTGATGAAAATGGGGTTATTGTTCAAAGCTCTTACCAAAGTAATAGTGGCAATCCGGTTCCCATAATTCGAGAAGTTCTTACCAAATTGTATAAAGAACACCCTCACATCACCGTGAAAGGAAGCGCCGTCACCGGTTATGGTGAAGATATCATTAGAGCTGCTTTCGGCATTGATGAGGGCTTAGTAGAGACCGTAGCCCACTTCACCGCCGCTAAACATTTTATGCCTGAAGTGGAATTCGTTATCGACATCGGTGGGCAAGATATTAAGTGTTTCCAGATTCACAATGGAGCTATCGATAATATCTATCTCAACGAAGCCTGTTCGTCAGGGTGTGGTTCTTTCTTACAGACATTTGCTCAAGCTTTGGGCTATTCAGTAGAAAAGTTTGCTAAACTTGGCTTATTTGCCCGCCACCCCGTCGACTTGGGCTCTCGCTGTACCGTCTTTATGAACTCATCTGTGAAACAAGCCCAGAAAGAGGGCTCTCCCGTTGAAGACATTAGTGCGGGCTTGTCCATTAGTGTTGTCAAAAATGCCTTATATAAAGTAATTCGAGCCACATCTCCCGATAGTTTAGGCAAAAATATTGTAGTTCAAGGTGGAACCTTCCACAACGATGCTGTCCTGAGAGCCTTTGAACTCGAGCTCGGCACAGAGGTCGTTCGTCCCACCTTAGCAGGTTTGATGGGTGCCTATGGTGCAGCTCTGCACGCTAAGGAACACTGTACAGGAGACTCAACCATTATCGATGCTGAACATCTAGCCAGTTTCGAACATAAGGTAACAGTCACTACCTGTCGTCACTGTACCAATAATTGTCGCTTAACGATTAACACCTTCTCTAATGGAAAACGTTTCATTAGCGGCAATCGATGTGAACGACCAATTAATAACAAGGTTGTAGATGACTCTTTGAATATCTATAGTTGGAAACTGGACCAACTGGAGGCTCTTGATTGTTATATCTCTCCTAATCCTGAAGAAAATGCTGATGCCATTGGCATTCCTCTTGGTTTAAATATGTTTGAACTGGTCTATTTCTGGAAAGCATTCTTCGCTGTATTAGGCAAGCGTATTGTGCTCTCTCCCCTTTCAAATCGTAAGCTCTACCTCTCAGGACAGGCCACAATCCCCAGTGACACGGTCTGCTTTCCAGCCAAGCTGATGCATGGACACATTCAAGCTCTGTTGGATGCCGGGGTAAAAACTATATTTTATCCGTGCATGACCTATAACCTAGATGAAGGTCTTGGTGAAAACCATTTCAATTGCCCAGTGGTGGCTTATTATCCTGAGGTCATTAGTGCAAATATGGAGGAGGTGCGCTCAATCGATTTTATCCATTTCCATATTGGCCCACACCGCAGAAGAGATTTCCCTAAGAAAATGGCGCAAAATTTAGAACCCTACTTCGGAAAACTTGATGTAAAACTTGTTCGTAAGGCATCCGATGCTGCCTTTGCTGCACAGGAAGAGTACTTACGACGTACGCGTGATGAGGGTGAGAAAATTATTGTACGGGCACGCAGCGAAAAAAAACACATCATGATCCTAGCCGGAAGGCCCTACCATATTGATCCTGAAGTTGGACACGGCATTGATAAATTACTCAACGGATTTAATGTCGCTATCTTAAGCGAAGATGCCCTATCACATCGTGTCACAAAATTTCCAGTCAATGTGCTGAACCAATGGACCTATCATGCGCGTCTCTATGCCGCCGCTAAGGCGATCGCAGATGAACCCGATATGCACCTGATTCAACTGGTCTCTTTTGGATGTGGTGTGGATGCTATCACCAGCGACGAAACTCGCGATATCCTTGAAGCTGAAGGAAAAATGTATACACAAATAAAGATTGATGAAATTACCAACCTTGGTGCAGTACGGATTCGATTTAGAAGTCTCCTTTCTGCCATCGCCCAGCAGGAGTCAACTCATGCATCAGATTGAACCAACTTTCACTCGCGCCATGCGAAAGACACATACTATACTAGCCCCCTCGATGGCTAATATCCAATTTAGCATGTTGGTAGAAGTGCTCCAAGATGAGGGATACAACGTTAAGCTTTTAGAAAATGAAGGTCCTCAGGTGGTGAGTAAAGGACTCAAGTATGTCCATAACGATACTTGTTACCCAGCGCTCCTCGTGATCGGTCAAATGATCGATGCCCTCGATAGTGGAGAATATGATCTAGAACGTACTGCTCTGGCTATAACTCAGACTGGAGGTGGATGTAGAGCGAGTAATTATATCCATTTACTCCGTAAAGCAATCGACAAGGCGGGTTATACTTCAATTCCCATTGTCTCCTTGAACTTGAAGGGAATGAACCGTAATAGCGGTTTCCGTATTACTTTGCGTATGTTACGCAAAGGTACAGCAGCACTTCTCTGTGGCGATACCCTCATGTTATTGAAGAATCAGGTAAGCCCTTACGAAGTACATCGGGGCGAGACCCAAGAACTTGTCGAACAATGGATCGAACGCTTAAGCAACCAATACAGCCACGGTCGTGGTTATACCAAACGTTCCATTGCCAAAAATCTGAAACAGATGGTAGCTGAATTTGCGGCGATTCCAACCGACTATAACCGGCCAGTGGTTAAGGTGGGGATTGTTGGAGAAATTTACATGAAATATGCCCCTTTGGGTAATAATCACTTAGAGGATTTCCTTGCTTCCCAATCATGCGAAGTGATGATTCCCTCTATTATGGGTTTTGTCCTCTACGGGCTACATAACCAGGTTGAAGATATCTCGCTCTACGGTGGAAGCAAGATTCGTAAGGCGTTCATGGCTGGAGTCCTCCACTATATATCCACCTTAGAAGATATTATGATTAAAGCTGTTTCCGCTGTCCCCCGCTTCACGGCTCCAGCCTCTTTTAAACACACCATTGAGACCGCACGAGAGGTTATCAGCTTAGGTTGTAAAATGGGTGAAGGTTGGTTGTTAACGGCGGAGATGCGTGATCTAGCCGAACTAGGATACCAGAATATCGTTTGCGTACAGCCCTTTGGATGCCTTCCCAATCACATCGTTGGCAAAGGGATGATTCGTCGTTTAAAAGAGTTAGACGAGAATGTTAACATAGTACCCATCGATTATGATCCTGGAGCAACACGGGTAAACCAAGAGAACCGGATAAAATTAATGTTGGCAGTTGC